>JBATTL010000136.1:0-2851 GCA_049670525.1 Thiohalocapsa sp.
GTCGCAGATGCCGCGAGCGGAGATCCGGGCGGACTGGTGCGGCTGCTCGGCACGCCGAACACGCTGGCACTGTCGGCCGCGGACGCGGATCGGCTCGGTGTAGGTGTCGGCGACGATCTCGCTGTCGAGATCGGCGCCGAGACCAAGGTCATGGGCGTCGCCGCGATATTCCCTGAACAGGGCGGCCAGGGATTCAGCGGGCTGGCGATCGCCGACATCGCTACCGCGCAAGAGGTCCTCGGGCGCATCGGCAAGATCGAGCGCATCGATCTGATGCTCGACGACGCGCAGGCCGCAGCCCTGGCGGCAGCATTGCCCGCGGGGCTACGTCTGCAGCCCGCGGCCCAGCGCTCGAATGCACTGGAGCAGATGACCCGCGCCTTCCACACCAATCTCACGGCCATGAGTCTGCTGGCGATGCTGGTCGGCGGCTTCATCGTCTACAACACCATGACCTTCGCGGTGCTGCAGCGTCGCCCGCTGCTCGGCACACTGCGCATGCTCGGCGTCACCCGCTCGCAGATGTTCCTGCTGGTGCTGACCGAGGCCCTGCTGCTGGCGCTGATCGGCGCCGTCATCGGCATCCTGGTGGGTATCGTCGTCGGCGCGGGGCTGGTGCAGTTGGTCACGCGCACCATCAACGACATCTATTTCCAGCTCAGCGTGCGCAGCCTTCACATCGACCCGCTGTCGCTGATCAAAGGAGCAGGGATCGGCCTGGGTGTAACGCTGATCGCCGCGCTTGGTCCGGCGCTGGAGGCGGCCCGCTCACAGCCCCGCGACGTGCTTCGGCGCACGCTGGTGGAGCGACGCGGCCAACGGCTGCTGCCCTGGCTCGCGGCCGGCGGCGCGCTAACCATACTGCTCGGGGTGCTGCTGGTGCAGCTGTCCGAGCGATCCATGGCGATCGGCTTCCTGGCCCTGTTCCTGGTCATCGTCGGTGCCAGCCTGATCATGCCGCTGCTGGTGCGGGGCTTCGCGATGATCACGACGCCGCTGTTCGGCCGGCTGTTCGGTACCGAAGGCCGACTCGCGGCACGCGGCATCACCGCGTCCATCACCCGCTCCGGCCTAGCGGTGGCCGCATTGGCTGTCGCCGTGGCGGCAACCGTTGGGGTCGGCATCATGATCGGCAGCTTCCGCACCAGCGTGTCGCAATGGCTGGAGAACACGCTCACCAGCGACATCTATGTCTCGGTGCAGAGCGACGGGGCCACCCGCATCAGCACGCTGCCGTCCGGGCTGGCCGAACACATCGCCGCGCTGCCCGGCGTTACCGCCGTCAGCCAGGGCCGCAGTAAGCGGGTGGAGACCCGCAACGGGCCCGTGACGATGCTGGCGCTTGAATCCAGTGCCGGCCGACCTCGCGGCTTCCGTTTCAACGGGGAGACGGCGGACGACCTCTGGCCGCGCTGGCAGGCCGGCGACCTGGTGCTGATTTCGGAGCCCTACGCCTATCGCCGACAGCTGACCGCCGGGGACGGAATCGAGCTGTTCACGACCGAAGGATGGCGCGCCTATGAGATCGGCGCCGTGTTCCAGGACTACGGCAGCGACAGCGGAACCGTCGTCCTGCCGCGGCCAGTCTACGCCGCACTCTGGGACGACCCCGGCGTCTCATCGATCGGCGTCGTACTCGGCGCCGATACCGATGTGGAAGCGACGTCCAAGCGTATCGACGAGCTGCTCGCCGGGCTGGACAGCCCCGCCGCGCTGCAGACCAACCGCGCCATCCGCGAGCTGTCCCTGGAGATCTTCGACCAAACCTTCACCATCACCAAGGTGCTGCGGTTGCTCGCCGTCGGCGTGGCCTTCGTCGGTATACTCAGCGCCCTGATGGCGCTCGAGCTCGAGCGCGCCAAGGACCATGCCGTGCTGCGCGCCACCGGCATGACCCGCGGCCAACTGCGCAAGCAGATCTTGCTTCAGACCTCGGCCATGGGTATCGCCGCCGGGCTACTCGCCATCCCCCTCGGTCTCGCGATGGGCAACCTGCTGATTCAGGTCATCAACCTGCGCTCGTTCGGATGGACCATGCCGATGCGGGTGACCGCGGACACACTGCTTTCCGGCCTGCTGCTGGCCTGGGTGGCGGCCCTGATCGCCGGCCTTTACCCGGCTTTGCGTGCGGCCAGGGCCGAGCCCGCGCATGCGCTGCGCGAGGAATGATAACAGCAGCCGCACTGGCTATGACAGCACCGGGGCTGTGCCGTCCATCCGTTGATTCGCTGACGGCCGTCGCGGTCGGTTTCACGGCAAATTGCGACGCAAAAGCTCGGTGAGCCTCGAGCCCCTTCGAAAGCGCGCAACGGCGATGAAAGGATCAATTTGCAGACTCCGTCGCTTCCCCCTATTCGGCTAACCGACCTGGTCGTGTATTCTTCCGCTCATGGACCGACGAAGCGTGCTGATCCGGCTTGGTCCAGCAGCCATAATCGACACGCGGCCCCGCAAATTCCACCTAGGCGATCCAAAGTAGAGGCGAGTGAGCGACTATGGCTGAAGAGAAAAAGGTCGTGACGAAGAAGACTCAAGCCCAAAAGGCCGTCACCCAGAAATCTGTCACCAAAAAAGCGGCGGTGCGGCAGACTGCGGCGCCAGTCGCCAAGAAGGTGATCGGCAAGAAGACTGCCGCTAAAAAACCCGTCGCCAAGAAGGCCCCTACTACGACAGCAGCCACAAAAAAGGTCGTCACCACGAAGGCGCCGATCGTGCCCACGACGGCAAGGGACAGGGTCTCAAGAAAGATCACCGACACCAGGACACCGACGCATACGGGGGTCGCCGACAGAGCAGCCCCTTCGATAGCAAGCCGCCCTCTTCAAGAGCGGCCGGTCACTCTGCGTACCGT
>JBATTL010000137.1:0-23996 GCA_049670525.1 Thiohalocapsa sp.
CCAAGTGGACCGGGATCCCGGTGTCGAGGATGCTCGAGGGTGAGCGCGACAAGCTGCTGAAGATGGAGCAGGAGATCGAGAAGCGCGTGGTCGGTCAGACCGAGGCGGTGCGCGCGGTGTCCGACGCGATCCGCCGTTCGCGCGCCGGGCTGTCGGATCCGAGCCGGCCCATCGGCTCGTTCCTGTTCCTTGGACCCACCGGCGTCGGTAAGACCGAGCTGTGCAAAGCCCTGGCCGAGTTCATGTTCGACACGGAAGAGGCCATGGTTCGCATCGACATGTCCGAGTTCATGGAAAAGCATTCAGTGGCGCGGCTGATTGGTGCGCCCCCCGGCTATGTTGGCTACGAGGAGGGTGGTTATCTGACCGAGGCGGTCCGCCGTCGACCCTACAGCGTGATCCTGATGGACGAGGTCGAGAAGGCCCATCCGGACGTCTTCAACATCTTGCTGCAGGTGCTCGACGACGGCCGCCTCACCGACGGTCAGGGCCGCACCGTGGACTTCCGCAACGCCGTCATCGTGCTGACCTCGAATCTCGGCTCCGACATCATCCAGCAGAAGGCCGGCGAGGCAAATTACGCGGACATGAAGGATGCGGTCATGGAGATCGTACGCCAGGCCTTCCGGCCCGAGTTCATTAATCGTCTGGACGAGATCGTCGTTTTCCATCCGCTGGACGAGGAGCAGATCCGCGCGATCGCACGTATCCAGATCCGCTATCTGCAAGCCCGTCTCGCGGACCGCGAGATCCGGCTCGACATCAGCGACGCGGCGCTCGACCTGCTTGGCGAGGCAGGCTTCGACCCAGTGTACGGCGCTCGTCCCCTGAAACGTGCGATCCGTGCGCAAATGGAGAATCCGCTGGCACAGGAAATCCTGGCAGGACACTTTGCGCCAGGAGATATCGTTGAAGTCAACGTCAGGGACGGCGAGCTCGTCTTCGGTACGGTGGTTGAAGGCGAACTGGTGGATTAAGCGATGTGGTTGCCAACCGCGGAGATCCCGGCGCGGACGGCGTTTCAGACACCAAATAGTGAAGCGCCGGCTTGGTCGAACAACGCCGCGCTCAAGCTCACGAACGGCTCGCGTGGTGCCGCCATGCGGACCTGACTATTTGTCAGAGGCCGTTGCTAATATATCTGGAAAATCTCTGCCGTCTTGTGCGACTGCCGTGCGACCCGATCGAACCCAGTCGCGAGCAACCATATCTGATCAATGGTTTAACGTCTGTCCACGCGACTCCTGTTGATCGTGCTGGAGAGCCCTGACGTGCGCGCTTCGCCGTCTGCCAAATTGACAGGACCATTGGGAAACAGGCCTGGCGTATTTGGCAGCGGCTAGCCAGGACGTATCCGCTGCAGCGAAGCCCTCAGGGTTTCGAATACAAGACGGTGACCCGACCGTCGTCGACGCCGATTGCGATTTGATGACGAAGAACGGCCGAACGGTTCCTGTCCACAATGGTGACGAGATAGACCTTGAGAATCTGACGTATCTTGCCCACACGCAGCGTCTCATCGCCAGTCGTTTCGAGCCAGGAACGGGCCGCTAACCTTGCCGATTTCCAACCGTGCAACGGGAGTTGGACTCTTCCGTCCTGGACTGCCGGTGGCACGGTTTGCGCGTTGGCCCCCGCTGACTCGCCCGCGGGCCCTGCCGTGTTGGCGCCGAGTGGCAACAGCAAGAGCGAGCCGTCGGTCGCGCGCTCGGCGCGCCAGCCGCGCTCGCTCAGCAGGGTATCGAGATTCTGCTGAGGTGGGGGTTGCGTTGAGGCAGGGATCGGACCGGGTGCAGCGAAGGGCGGCGTTTCGGGCGCGGGCGACGACTTCAGAAGACCCGGTTCCACGGAATCGCCCCTGGTGCCCGGAGGAAACAGCAGCGTGGCACCGTCAGGCTGCGTTTCGACGCGCCAGCCGGCCCTGCGCAGCATCGGCCACCCAGTTGTTTCCAGCGTCGGTTGCGGCGAGGATGTTGCTGACGCCGCGGGTACCACTGGCTCTTGCGACCTCGACCCTGGTGTCAACTGCAGACTGCCGTCGGCCAACTGTTCGACCTGCCAGCCCGCCGCGCGCAGTGCGTCAGCAAAGGTCGGCGCCAGTGCCCCCTGATCGGCGCCCAATGCCAGATTGGCGGCGATGGCTTGCATGGAGAACAAGCCCATCCAGGACGTAAGCGTGACGAATTTGTGCATTCACCTGCCTCCTCTCGATTACTGGGACTGCCGACGTCAAGGACCACGGACAGCTAAGGTTTCGGATGCCAGGGATCTCAAGCTACCTCAGGGGTGCTTGAGCGACCCTCCAAGTGTCGAAGCAAGCCCCAGGCCATGCATCAAAAATGGCTTGCCACGCGCGCTACAGAGTGACCTCTGGGGTTGACGGCGACACCAGTTGCGGACATTTGCCGCCAGTCGTTGCTCTGTTGTCAGCCCCGTCTGATGCTCGTTTCATCCACAAATCCGTTACCGACGCCTGACACTCTGTCAGGTTTTCAGCCAGTAGATTTCAACCGGTACATGAATGATGGAGACCGGTCGCCTCGCCGTTTGATTGGCACGGCGGTCCCGGTTAGATTCCCTTCCCTGGCATCGCGCGCGGCTGTGTCGGTGTGGACCGTCGTGATGGTCCTTTTTCGCTCCACCGGGAGGTAATTTGGGATTGGAACTGACAGGCAGGATCGTTCAAATATTGCCCGAGAAATCTGGCACGTCAGCGCGAGGAGAATGGCGCAAGCAGGAATACATCATCGAGATCGCCGGGGACTACCCGAAGCAGGTGTGCTTCATGGTTTGGGGTGATCGCATCGACCAATTCGGCATTCAACAGGGCCAGGAGCTTAGCGTCAGTATCAATCTGGAAAGCCGTGAATACAACGGTCGCTGGTACACGGATGTCAAGGCGTGGCGGGTTGCCCCGGCGGGCGAAACGGGTGCATCTGATGTCGCGGAGTCGCCGCCGCCCTTCGATGACGAGTTGCCGCCGTTTTAACGCTGGAAGTGACCGATGGTACATGGCGGCCGCGATCCAGCATGAAACCCGATACCTCTGCCGCGATGCGGCTGCTCATCGGTGCTCAACGGAGTGATAGGCCAGGCGATTCGACGTCGTTTCGCTTGATGCTGTCGGTACCGACAGGGGCCAGGCGTGCTACCACCTCGGCGTTCGTGTCGCTGTTACGCGTCGAATGGGGTCGCTGAATAGAAGCGTCGCCGTACCGAGAATAGACCCTGTCGCGACGACCTTCATTCGACATTGGCCGGCCTAGCGTTCGGGTGACCGTTGCCCGATACCGGTCCGGGGCTTTCTAGGCTTCCTAGGATTTGGTGCCGACCCCGGTGTGCCCGCGGTCCCGGTGCCTTGCTCCGGTTTACTGTGCGGCCGCGATCGGCTTCGGGGCACAGAGCGGTGAGAGTCGGATCAGGTCTTGTGCTTGGGACAGACATTCGACGCGAATGTCGCGCTCGAGCCGGCGGACCCAGCGGGCGGGAAGTGCCGCCGGACCGTAAAAGGCTCCCGCGATCATGCCGACGATCGCGCCCGTGGTGTCCGCATCGCCGCCCCGGTTCACAACGTCGATCAGCGCGGCCTCGAAGCTATCGGTGGCGAACAGGGCCTGGAACACGGCGCGCAGGGTGTCGACGATGAAGGCGCTGGGATTCTCGCTGCGCTTTCGGTCGAAACAGTAGATCGAGTTCTGGGTCACCAGCGCGTCGGCGAGGGCCTTGAGCTCCCCCTTGCCGCCGCCGAGGATGGCCGACTGCACCATTCGAATGACGCAGAGGCTACCGGCGTCGGAGAGCGGGTTGTTGTGTGTGACGTGGGCCTGACGGCGATTGGCAGCGGCGATCTCGGGAATGTCGGCGCCGACGGTTGCCAGCGCGACCGGCAGGCAGCGCATACAGGCGCCATTGCCGGCGTCGAATTCGTTCTCGGCCACCCGCGGCTCGCCTGTACGCCGGAAGTGCGCGATACCCCTGCGGACCGTATTGCCGATGTCGACTGGCTTATCGCGCATCCAGTCGCTGAAAGCGTTGGCCGCATGGCGAGGGTCGACGCAACCCTGTACCAGGATGCTGCGGCCGAGCGCCAGGCTCATGCCGGTATCGTCGGTAATCTGACCCTTGCGGAGTCGCAACCAACCGCCACCGGTTATGTCGCGATGTTGTTGGTACTGGGCCCGGATCTCTTTCGGGGTCATGAACTCGACCGTGGCGCCCAGCGCATCGCCGATTGCGAGCCCGAGATAGGCGCCGAGCGCGCGGCGCTTGACCAGGTCACCGGGCGACGTTTCCGCAATCAACAGCATTACGCCACTCCGATCTATTCCTCAGGCCCGAAACAGGTGCCGTAGTCGACGCAGACCTCGCACGACGGGGCGCGGCAGGCGTAGATGCCTTCTGCCTCGCACAGTTGTTTGTACAGAAATTTCTTCCACTTCATTTCCTTGACATTGCGTGCGGCCAAGGGCGGGTAGTTGCGCCGCATCAGCGCCGTCAATTCGGCGCGGTCCCAAAGCCCGAGGTCTTGCCACAGATGGTCACTGGCCGTACAGCCCGCCGCGACGATATGAGCCATCCACACCTCGGTCGGTGAGTCGCCGGCTTTGTCCAGCAGCATCAGTTCGACGAGTTCACGGTGCTCTTCGTTTCGCCCTGTATCCAGCGGGCGGTCGACCAGCGGCCGATCGCCGAGATCGAGGCCGGGGAAATGATGGCGCAGCAGACAGACGAAAGCGGATCGCTCGAGTCCGAGCCAATCCGGCATTGCGCCGCCGCCATGACAGAGGTTTGCGATCATGCATGCCAATGCATGATCGTTCGCGTGTCCCGCGGCATGCCGAGTCAGTCTGCGATAGAGCGAGCGCCTCGGGTCTGCGGTGTTTTCGCGTCCCACCGCCGCGGCCATGGCGCCGGTTTGCGACGGTTTGGCCATCGCAGCGGCTGACGCGGCCATGGTTCAGTACTCGACCAAGACATCTTCGTCGCGGACGATCATCTGGCAGGCCAGACGCCACTCGCTCGGCATGTCGTCGACCGCGAGCTGGTCGACCTGCTCCTTGTTCAGTTTGCCGAACTCCTTGAGCACGGTGATCTCCTTGTCTGTCAGGTGATAACCCATGCGCTGTTTGTTGTCGACACTGGTCACGCGTACCAGGCAATGGCCACACTCGCCGTCCTGGCAGTCGAAGTGGACCGGCACCTTGTGCTCCTTGGCGAGCTTGAGCAGGGTCTCGGTGTGGCTGCCGGCCACTGCATAGACGGTCTTGTCTTTATAGTCGGGATTTGAAAAGGTCACGAGTGCCATGAAAGGAGACTCCAGTTGATTGCGTTGATCGGCGAGGGGCTTTGCCGCCTGCCGAAGGTTTCGATGTATCGGTCCCGCAGGACCGAGGGGTTAGAGGGGCAAGTGCCGCGACTTATGCGGGTTTGACGGCGCAGTCGCCGATGACCTGCGCTTGGCATGCGAGGCGGTCGTGGCGGCTGGCCATGTTTTCCCGCAGCACTTTCTCTTCCAGTACGGAGGGCTCGGTGAGATTGTTCCATCCCTCGGTCACATGCATCATGCAAGTGCCGCAGTCGCCTTCACGACAGCCGTAGATAATGCCGGCGCCGATTTTCTCGGACACCTCAATGACTCGGATCCCAGCCGGCACATTGACGGTCTGTTCGATGTCTTCGAATTTGATCTTTGCTTTTGCCATGGTGTTTTTCGCTCCGGATAGAGGCATTGGTGATTGGTTGGGTTTTGCTCGATACCGAGACTGCTTGAAACCATCGGTGCGCCTGCGGGCGCTTCTCGTATTGTCGAAGTGCCAGTGGACCGCGTGTATCAACCAAGTTCGGAGAAATCGATGACGCGTTCGCCATCTGGCTGCACGGTCGGCGCGGGCTTGTGTCGATCTGCCGCGACTGATGTCCGCTGGGAAGGGCGCTTATCGGTCATGGCTTCGGCCAAATGCCGTCCGAAGGCGCGGCTCTCCGCCAGTTCGTCAGCGGTTGGGATCAGCTTCACACGCAGGCCCGAGACCGGAACGCGCATCTTCAGACCGCGCATGCGGTCCTCGACCATCGGCACCGCCTCGCCGCTCCAGCCATAGGAGCCGAACGCGGCGCCAATCTTGCCGCGCAGGTCTACGACCGCCAGCGACGAGAGCAGATCCCAGACAGGCTTGACGGCATCGCCATTGACGGTCGGGGAACCGAATGCCATCGCGTCGGCCTGTTCGATCAGATCGACGAAGGGCTCGACCTCCCCGCCTTCGAGGTCGTACAGCGACACACGCACACCGTCGACCGATTCGGCGCCGGCGCAGACCGCCTCAGCCATGCGTGCCGTGCTGCCGTAGGCGCTCATGTAAAACACGATCAGCGAGCGATGCTCCCCGCCTGTTGCGTAACTGGGTTCGAAGCATTGACCCGCGGTGGAAAGCTCGCGGTAGCGGGCGACGTAGCGGCGTGGACGATCTCGCAGAATCGGGCCATGCGTCGGTGCGACTAGCTTCAGCGGCAGCGGCTCGATGAGCTTCAGTGCGTCGAGCACGTGAGGCTTAAATGGCCGCATGATGTGGGAATAGTAGTAGTCGAACGAAAAGCGAAAGTCGCCGACTCGATCGTTGAACAGGCGATCGTCGCAATAGTGACAGCCGAAGACGTCCCCGGAGAATAGGATCTGCGCCTCCACGAGGTAGGTGCACTGGGTGTCCGGCCAGTGCAGAAAAGGCGTATGCAGGAATCGCAGTCTGCGGTCACCCAGGGATATCTCGTCCCCTGTATTCACCGTGTCGTAACCCAGCTCGCCGTCGCCGGGTTTGAGCAGCGCCTTGAGCATCGCCGGGGCACGTTTGGAAATAACCAGTTGCGCCCTGGGTGCTCGGCGCATCAGTTCCGGAAGCGCACCGGTATGGTCGGGTTCCAGGTGATTGAGGACGATGACACGGATCTCGTCGTAGGTCGTGATGGATTCGAGCCGCCGAAAGAAGGCATCACTGAACTCGGCCTTGACCGTGTCTACCACGGCGACACCGTCGCGGCCGCGCACGGCATAGGCGTTGTAGGTGGTTCCATTTGCGGTGCGCAGGATCATGTCGAAACTGCGCAAGGCAGGGTCCATCGCGCCGATCCAGTGGACGCCCGGTGCGATCTCCACTGCCCCGTCGGTATGGCCGCAGGCGCGCCGGTCGAGACCCGTCGGTTCTCCGAGCTTCATTGCCAGCGGCTCTGGCTCACGCCGTATGACGGCGCCGTCGACGGGGATAGCTCGCAGGCGGGCTCACCGGCCATGGCACGGCTGCATGACTCAAGCTCGGCGAGCAGCTTGTTCTGTTTCGCATTGCCGGTACCCCCCGGCTTTTGGTAGAAGAGCACCTCGGTCACCGGAGTGCCTCCTCGGTGCTTGCATGACGCGCGCAGATCAGAGCCGATTGGCGGCGCCAGGCTCGCGTCGGAATCCAGCCGCAACCGGCGGATCGTGCCAGCTGGCGATTCCAGTGCAGTAGTCGCCGCCTTGTGTCGCTGCTGCGCAAGATGTCACGCAAGAACGCGCTGCGCCGGCGCGGCGTCAGTTCGCCCGGAGACATCTCGATGACGCTGTGGGGTGCCACGAACAGCATGTTCGGTTGCTCCTGTTGACCAGCGGAGTGAAGGGCGCGACAAAGGCTAGGCAAGGGTTTGGGTGGATGCTTAGCGACGCCGACTCAGCGCGCCTGGATCTCCGCCATTGCTTCTGCCATCCGCTCGGGTGGGATGCCTGTCAGAGAGCCCGGTGGGTTCAGTGGCACGCCGAATCCATCGATGATTACCCCTTCGACGGGGCAGATGCTTGCACACTGTGGTTGCGCATGGTCGCCGTCACATTCGGTGCAGGCGCCCGCGTCGATCGCAAATTGCGGTGTTGCCTCGTGAATCGCGTCACTGGGACACAGCGGCTGGCAGGCCCAGCAGTTCACGCAGCCCTCGATGATCTGATATGCCATGGTCTGGTCTCCGGATTGTCAGGCGGACAGGGGCGCAGTCTCGGCGGCGATGTCGAGGTGGCCCTGCTCCGCCATTTCCTGGTAGACGGCGGCCACGGCCTCCTCGATGGATTCCATGGCGTGCTCGCCGTTGGGCAGTATTCCGGCTGCTTCGAGCTCGCCCCAAGGCTCGTAACCGATCCTTGAGCACAGCACGACCTCGCAGCCGGCTAGTGTGCGGATCGTTCCGGCAAGCGCGGTTTCGGCATCGCCGCAGGTGTCGTCTCCGGCGCAGTACAGGGCGACCTTGCGGGTGCCAATGAAGCGCACGTCGACGACGTTGCCGTGGCCGGCTGCCTCGTAGACTAGGAACTCGCGGGCGTGACCAAAGTGCTGGTTGATGACGCCCCTGCCATCGGTGGCGACCGCCATTAGGACCGGGCGCATTTGGTTGACGGGTGCGGACGAGGGAGCCGATACAGGTATCGGGCCGGATGCCGTGGGCCGCTTCAGCGCCGTGAGCGGTATGAAGGTCTCATTTCGATGCTGCTGCTGGGCGCTCCGGTTGGCCTCGATGGCGGCGTGCACCTCGGCGCGGCGCCGCATGGCCGCAGCGTAGTCAATGTCCATCTGCTCGACCTTCTCCAGCGTGAACTCAGCGCCGCGGTCCTCCCCGAGCATGCCGACGGCATCGGCCCGGCACTGGCGGCAGTGGCGCATCATGGCCATGTCGCCGGCGCCGTCTTCCGAGCAGGCATCCTGCAGCGCCTGCAATTCACCATGACTGGGGCCGCGCTGCCCCATGATTCCGTAAAAGGTGCCGTGCTCGGGCTCGGCGATCAGCGGCATCACGTTGTGCAGGAAGGCTCCCTTGGCCTTGACGATCCGGCTGACTTCTTTGAGGTGTTGGTCGTTGACGCCGGGAATCATCACCGAGTTGACCTTCACAAGGACGCCACGATCGGCCAGCATCTGCAGCCCTTTTTGCTGCTGCTCGATTAGGATACGAGCGCCCTTGATGCCCTTAATGCGCCGACCGTTCCAGAAAATCCAGGGATAGATCTTGGCGCCGATCTCGGGGTCTACACAGTTGATGGTGATGGTGACGTGGTCGATGTTGTGCTGGCAGATCTCGTCCACCAAGTCCGGTAGCGCGAGGCCGTTGGTGGAGACGCAGAGCTTGATGTCGGGCGCTGTTTCGGACAGTGCGCGGAAGGTGGCGAGGGTGCGCTCGGGGTTGGCAAGCGGATCGCCTGGGCCGGCGATACCCAGCACGGTCATCTGCGGGATCTCCGCTGCCACGGCGAGGGTTTTCTTGACCGCCTGCTCCGGAGTCATCACTTCCGAGACAACGCCTGGCCGCGATTCGTTGGAGCAGTCGTACTTCCGATTACAATAATGGCACTGGATATTGCAGGCCGGCGCGACGGCCACATGCATGCGCGCGTAATGATGATGCGCGTCTTCCGAGAAACACGGATGGTCGTGCACCTTGGCACGGATTTGTTCCGGCAGGTGCGCGAGCTTGTCTCTGCTGCTGCCGCAACCCGAGGAAGCACATCCTGCGCCAGCCGACACTGCCGAGCCGGCCTCAATCACCTTCTGCTCCATCACGCGCCCTCTGATGTGGATGGGCACCGCGGTACGCGATGCATCACAATCACTTGGGGTACTCAGAGCAAACGCCGTGCCTACTAGGCCGGTCCACCGTAAAGTGTTGTTTTTGCCGAGTGTCTTTCGTGGCGACTGGAAGGCTTGTTGCGGATGCGACAAGCTTTTGGCGCTGGAATGTTGCGTCTGAGACCTTGCCGGCTCAATCCGTATCCAGGTAGCGCATTGGCACGCGGCGCGAGACGCCGGTGAATAGCTGATAGGCGATGGTGTCGCTGGCCGCGGCGACGTCGTTGGCGGTGATCTTGTCGCCCCAGAGCTGAACGGAATCACCGATGCAAGCGTCCGGAATCCTCGTCAGGTCGACGGTTAACATGTCCATCGACACACGGCCAATAACCCGGCTGCACTGGCCCTTGATCAGGACTGGTGTGCCGTCACGGGCGTGTCGCGGATAGCCGTCCGCGTAGCCCATGGCGACAACGCCGACGCGGGTAGGACGTGCGCAGACGAAACGCGCGCCGTAACCGATGGCCTCGCCCGCCGGTAGCTCGCGCACGCTGATCAGCGCGGATTCCAGATACATGGTTGGACGCAAGCCTTGCGCATGCGGGTGCGGGCCATTTAGAGGGGTGGCGCCGAACAGCATGATGCCCGGACGGGTCCAGTCCCCGTGGGACTGCGGCCAGGCGAGCACCGCGGCGGAGTTTGCCAGACTGCGCGGTGCGTCGATACCCGCGGTATGTCGCTGGAATACGCGGAGTTGGCGGTCAGTCGCGTCGCTGTCGATCTCGTCGGCACGGGCGAGATGGCTCATCAGTATGATGTTGCCCACATGGGGACATCGAGCGAGTTGCGCATGGGTGGGCGAAAACTGTTCCGGGGAGAGACCGACTCGGTGCATCCCCGTATCCATTTTTAGCCAAACATCGATCGGGCGCGACGGCCTTGCCCGCAACAGCCAGTCCATCTGTTCCTGATTGTGGATCACCGGCGTGAGTCCGGCGTGGTCCACCAGAGCCAGCTCGTCGGGCTCGAATACGCCCTCCAGCAAGAGTATTGGGCGGGCAACGCCGGACTCCCTCAGTTCCAGCGCCTCCTCGAGGCAGGCAACGGCGAAAGCGTCGGCCTCCGAGTCGAGCGCCTGGGCGACCCGGACTGCACCGTGCCCATAGCCGTTGGCCTTGATGACGGCAACGGCACGCGCTTGTGGCGCAAAGGACTTGGCAGTGCGGTAATTGTGGCGAACGGCTGCCAGATCGATCCGGGCTTTTGCCGGGCGTGACATTCGCGCCTCCGAGGGCGTTTTGATAACGCAGTATCTCAAGGCGTCCTGCCGGCGAACAGAGGCGCCCTGCCGCCGATTCCGCGAGGTGCTGAGTGCGCCTAACGATAGCGCGACACCAGGCGGGACGCGCGACAAGGGCCTGCACACCACAGCAGATTGCATCCGATGGGCGCGTTCGTGTGCAGCGGTTCTGAGATTGCGGGTTAGTGTCCCAGCCAACGCACAGGCTCTATCGGCCCCATCCTGGTGTTTGATCTGCTAGTAAACAAGGAGTCGATCCACGGCTTGGATCATGTTGCGGTTCAGGACTATACTGGCGAGCTTTTGCATATTCAGCGGCACCCAGACAGGAGACATCTCAACATGCAAGTGACCGTCGAGACTGGCGAGGGGCTCGCTCGCCAAATCAAAGTGGAGCTGCCGCAGCAGGACGTCGAGCAGGAGATTGATAAGCGCCTGCGCGATGTCGCGCGCAGTGCCCGTCTGCCCGGCTTTCGCCCCGGCAAGGTCCCGATGCGCGTTCTGCGGCAACGCTTCGGCGAAAGCGTGCGGGGCGAGGTTTTCGGCGAGATGGTCCAGTCGTCGTTCTCGGAGGCGATCACCAACGAGGAACTGCGTCCGGCGGGCATGCCCGAGATTGAGGCGGATATCGACCAGGCCGCTGGTCGCTATGCCTATACGGCCAAATTTGAGGTTCTTCCGCAGATCGAGCTGCAGGGTCTCGCGGGCACGCAGATCAAGCGCCCCGTTGTCGATCTGGGTGACAGCGACCTGGATGCCATGGTCGAGCGTCTGCGCGAGCAGCGAAAGACTTGGTCGGAAGTTGAACGCGCGGCAGCGTCCGGGGATCGGGTGACGATCTCCTTTGAGGCGACCATTGATGGCGAATCCTTTCCGGGCAGCAGCGTAGAGGATCGGCCGCTGGAACTGGGTTCGGGGCAGATGTTGCCCGGCTTCGAGGACCAATTGATCGGCGCGCAGGCAGATACGGAGCGCGAGGTCTACATCACGTTTCCGGAGGCCGATTTCGCCAACGAATTGTCAGGCAAACGGGCGTGCTTTAACGTGAGTGTCAAGGCTGTCGCCGAGCCGGTGCTGCCGGAGGTTGATGCCGAGTTTGTTCGTGGATTTGGCATCGACGATGGCGATATCGACAGGTTTCGTGCCGAAATACGCAAGAACATGGAGCGCGAGCTTAAGCAACGTGTCGACGCCGCGATGAAAAATCAGGTCTTGGATGCGCTGATGGAGGCCAACCCCGTTGATCTTCCGGCGGTATTGATCTCCGAGGAGATCAAGGCTTTGAAGGGGCAGATGGGGCAAGTGGCCGCCAGCAGCGGATCTGAAGTCCCGGAGGAGCTTTATGCAGAATCCGCAAAGCGACGTGTTGCGTTGGGGCTGATCGTCGCCGAGGTGGTCAAGCAGCATGAACTCAAACCGGATGCAGATCGTGTGCGCGCGGCAGTCGAGGAGATGGCCGCGACCTACGAGGCGCCGCAGGACGTGATCGACTATTACTACGCCGATCGTCAGCGGATGGCGTCCGTGGAGTCCATGGTGATGGAGGAGATGGTGGTCAAGCGCATGCTCGACGAGGCCAACGTCGAGGACGAGCCAACGACTTTCGCGGCGCTCACCGACTCGTCCGACGGCGCTTGATCAGGGACTGGTGAAGCGCAACATCAGAAGATTATCTAGACGCAGCCTCGTCCATCGAGCGCGATGCGGTCCGACCCCGATCAACCATTCCAGCGACGCGTCAAGCGAGACAGTATCAAAATGCACCCATACACCGCAGCCACCAGCTGGAACCCGCAGGCCCTTGGGCTTGTTCCGATGGTCATCGAGCAAACCGCCCGCGGCGAGCGGTCGTTCGATATTTTTTCGCGCCTTCTCAAGGAGCGCGTGGTTTTCCTCGTCGGGCCGGTCGAGGACCATGTCGCCAATCTCGTCGTGGCGCAGTTACTCTTCCTGGAATCGGAGAATCCCGATAAGGATATTCATTTCTACATCAATTCACCCGGAGGCTCGGTCACCGCGGGTCTGGCCATCTACGACACAATGCGGTTCATTCGCCCGGACGTCAGCACCATGTGTATCGGTCAGGCCGCCAGTATGGGAGCGTTGTTGCTTGCTGGCGGCGCCAAAGGGAAACGCTTCTGTCTACCACACTCGCGCATGATGATCCACCAGCCGCTTGGTGGGTTTCAGGGGCAGGCTACCGACATCGATATCCACGCCCGCGAAATCCTGCACATTCGCGAGCAGCTGAATCAGATTCTAGCCGATCACACGGGTCAGCCGCTCGAAAAGATCGCCGAGGATACCGAGCGAGACCGATTCATGGGCGGGGAAGTCGCCGTGGAGTACGGTTTGATTGATAAGGTGCTTGATCTGCGTGGCGACCCCGTGGAAGAGGCGGCCTGATTCAGGCTCGTCATACGGGTTCCGCAGCACACCCAGCGACCTGTCGCGGAGCGTTCCGGCCAGGCTCTCGCTTTACTAATCTGCTGCCGTCAAGCCCTTTGTCCCGCATCATGGCGGCGCTCCGTCGGCGTCTTGCCATCCTGCGGCAAACAGTTATGATTGGACTAACCCTCGCTTGGGCAGGCCCCTTCGCCCCCTGCCGATTCGTTCCTCGGAGACTACCCCACCCATGAGCGGAAATACCCACGGAAAGAACGACGAAGGCAAGCTGCTTTACTGCTCGTTTTGCGGCAAGAGTCAGCACGAGGTCCGAAAGCTGATCGCCGGCCCGTCCGTGTTCATCTGTGATGAGTGCGTGGAGCTGTGTAACGACATTATCCGGGAGGAAATGCAGGAAGGGATTGGCGAGGCCACCAGCAGACTGCCCAAGCCGCGCGAGATCAACGAGAGCCTGGATCAATACGTGATTGGCCAGGAACAGGCAAAAAAGGTTTTATCCGTCGCGGTCTACAATCACTACAAGCGCTTGGAAGCGGCCGACGCCAAAGAAGACATCGAGATCGCAAAGAGCAATATTTTGCTGATCGGGCCCACCGGCTCGGGTAAGACGCTGCTCGCCGAGACGCTGGCGCGCCTGTTGAATGTCCCCTTTACGATTGCCGATGCCACCACCCTCACCGAGGCGGGTTACGTCGGCGAAGACGTCGAGAACATCATTCAGAAATTGTTGCAGAAATGCGACTATGATGTCGAGAAGGCGCAGACCGGGATCGTCTACATCGACGAGATTGATAAGATTTCACGGAAGTCTGACAACCCGTCAATCACTCGAGACGTCTCGGGCGAGGGTGTGCAACAGGCTTTGCTCAAACTGATTGAAGGGACCGTCGCGTCGGTGCCGCCCCAGGGTGGGCGTAAGCATCCGCAGCAGGAATTTCTGCAGGTCGACACCTCCAACATTCTGTTTATCGTCGGTGGCGCCTTCGCTGGTTTGGATAAGATCGTGCAGCAGCGATGTCGCAAGGGCGGTATCGGGTTTTCTGCCGAGGTGCATAGTGCGAACGATGAGCGACGCATCGGCGAGCTTTTGAGTACGGTCGAGCCCGAAGACTTGATTCGGTACGGGCTCATTCCCGAGTTCGTTGGCCGATTGCCGGTCATGGCGACCTTGGAGGAACTCGACGAAGAAGCCTTGGTTCGTATCCTCACCGAACCCAAGCACGCGCTGCACAAGCAATATTCGCGGCTGTTCTCGATGGAGGGCTGCGAACTGGAACTCCGCGAGGATGCGCTGCGTTCCATCGCGGTCAAGGCGATGGAGCGAAAGACCGGCGCACGTGGTCTGCGCACGATCATGGAGCAGGTGCTGCTCGATATCATGTACGATCTTCCCTCCATGGACAGCGTTAGTAAGGTGGTTGTGGATTCATCCGTCATCGCGGGCGAGAATAAACCTTTCGTTATCTACGACGGTGGCGAGCAGCAACAGCGTGCCGCCGCAGACTGAGCAAAGTTGATTCCGGGCGCTTGCCCGCTGCTGCTCCCACCGGCGGCTCGGTGACAGACGGCGGTGCGGGATGATGCCCCGGCAAGTAACCCGTCGCTGTTTCGCAGCGGCTGTGCGGGCGTGCGCCGACGACCCTGCGTATCATTGCCTGGTTGCCAGTTCCGGCGATTGAGCCAGGACGTGATTGAACCTTGTCAGCGGAGCCCAAACCTCCTTTGGGTACGCAATGACCTGCTTTCCCCCAATGCTCGCCGATTCAGCCCGCGCGCTTGACGCGACGGGTAACTGGACGTCGCGGGTTCGATTCACCAGAGTGAAACTGCTATGGCCAAGAGCGATATTGATACCAAGGATCCGGTGACTGCCGATCAGGAAGTCCCCGTCCTTCCGCTGCGCGATGTCGTGGTCTACCCGCACATGGTCATCCCGCTCTTCGTCGGCCGGGACAAATCGATCAAAGCCCTCGATTCCGCGATGGCCAGCGACAAGCAGATTCTGCTGATCGCGCAGAAGAACGCCGACGTCGATGATCCGGCAGTGGGCGATCTCCACGAGATCGGGACGCTGGCCAATATCCTTCAGCTGCTGAAGCTTCCAGACGGCACCGTCAAAGTGCTAGTCGAAGGCCACCGCCGCGCTAAGGCGTCCTCGTTTCTGACCACCGATGAGTCGTTTTCGGCGATCGTGAGCGCCCTCGACGAGACGCTTGATGCTGACGATCGCGAGCAGGAAGTGCTCATGCGCTCCGCTGTGACCTTGTTCGACCAGTACGTCAAACTCAACAAAAAAGTTCCGCCGGAGGTGCTCACCTCGCTGTCGAGCATCGATGAAGCGGGGCGCCTTGCCGACACAATGGCCGCGCACATGTCGCTGAAGCTCGAAGAGAAGCAGCATGTGCTGGAAATGGTCGATGTGCAGCAGCGCATCGAGCACCTAATGGGTCTGATGGAGGCAGAGAACGACATTCTCCAAATGGAGAAGCGGATCCGTGGTCGCGTCAAGCGGCAGATGGAGAAGAATCAGCGCGAGTACTATCTCAACGAGCAGATGAAGGCGATCCAGAAGGAACTGGGTGAGCTCGAAGACGCGCCGAATGAACTTGAAGATCTTGGACGGCGCATCGATGCCGCTGGCATGCCGAAGGAAGTCAAGGACAAGGCAACCGCCGAGCTGAACAAGCTGAAGCTGATGTCTCCGATGTCTGCAGAGGCCACGGTGGTGAGGAACTATGTCGATACCTTGATCTCGGTTCCATGGAAAAAGCGGACTCGCATCCGCAACGATATCCGCGTCGCGGAGAAGGTACTCGATACCGATCACTATGGTCTGGAGAAGGTCAAGGAACGCATCCTTGAGTACCTGGCGGTGCAGCAGCGTGTGCGTAAGCTCAAGGGACCGATTCTGTGTCTCGTCGGACCACCGGGTGTGGGCAAGACCTCGCTCGGTCAGTCCATCGCCCGCGCGACGAGTCGCAAATTCGTCAGAATGTCCTTGGGCGGCGTACGCGATGAGGCAGAGATTCGCGGGCACCGGCGCACCTACATCGGTGCACTGCCGGGCAAGATTATCCAACTTCTGTCTAAGGCGGCCTCGCGCAACGCCTTCTTCCTGTTGGATGAGATCGACAAGATGGCCATGGATTTTCGTGGCGATCCCGCTTCAGCCCTGCTTGAGGTGCTGGACCCCGAGCAGAACCACACCTTCAACGACCACTATCTCGAAGTGGACTTCGACCTGTCGGAGGTGATGTTCGTTGGTACTGCGAACACGCTGAACATTCCACCCGCACTCCTGGACCGCATGGAGGTCATCCGTCTTGCCGGTTACACCGAGGACGAGAAGGCGAACATCGCCGAGCGGTACCTGATCCCGAAGCAGATGAAGAACAACGGGCTCAAGGATGGCGAATTGGTGATCCGAGAGACAGCGATACGCGACATCGTGCGCTATTACACGCGGGAAGCCGGCGTTCGCAATCTGGAGCGGGAAATCTCGAAGATTTGCCGAAAGGTCGTCAAGGAAGTGTTGCTCAAGAAGCGAGATACGACCATCGCGGTGACTCCAAAGGCTCTTGAGAAGTATCTTGGTGTGCGCAGGTTTCGTTTCGGTCTCGCCGACGAGCATGATCAGGTCGGGCAGGTCACCGGTCTGGCCTGGACTGAGGTTGGCGGCGAGCTACTGCGCATCGAGTCTGCGTTGGTGCCAGGCAAAGGCAAACTCACTTACACCGGACAGCTCGGCGACGTGATGCAGGAGTCGATTCAGGCCGCGCTGACCGTTGTACGGAGCCGCGCAGAAGCGCTCGGCATCGATCCCGACTTTCATCAGAAGAACGATCTCCACATCCACGTGCCCGAGGGGGCCACACCGAAGGATGGTCCAAGCGCAGGTGGGGCGATGTGCACGGCGCTGGTGTCGGCACTCACCCAGGTTCCGGTGCGTTCCGACTTGGCGATGACCGGTGAGATCACGCTGCGCGGCGAGATTTTGCCCATTGGCGGTCTCAAGGAGAAGTTACTTGCTGCCCATCGGGGCGGCATCCAGACGGTGCTCATCCCGCATGAAAACGAGAGGGACTTGGTCGAAATTCCAAAGAACATTAAGCAAAGCCTCGACATCCAACCCGTACGCTGGATTGACGAAGTGCTTGAATATGCGTTGTGCGAGGCGCCTGGCGCGCATGTGGAGCCTGTCGCCGCCAAGACAGCAGCCGATCCCGCCGAGGAAGAAAAAGCACCACCCGCGGCAAAAAAGGGCCAAAAGAAGCCTCCGAGACCCCTCACGCATCATTGACCGATGCGCCGGGGTGAGTGCGAGACGCATGGCGCGGCCGCAAGGTAGGGCCGCCTCCGGGCGTCTTGATATCGTCGCGTCCACTGTTCAGGCTGGCTGCGATAGCCCTTTGGCGCGCCGATTATCCGCGCCTGAATGTCGGCATGGATTACAGTATGCCGTCGGACGTCCGTGATGATGCCAGTTGGTATGGCAGTGCACCCGAGATCAGTTGAAGGCGCTTGGGTTTTCGGTCGATCCCTGGCGTTGTCCGCTCATTGGCGGTTGGGCGCTCTTTGCAGCTGGACAGCGAACCATCCCTTCAGCGTAAAACAGACTATACGGCCTTTGGCTAGGACTATTTCTTACAAAGGCAATATTGATGCGGGGCAGGTCGCAGGAACACCGCCGATCGGCTTGACAGTCGTGTGGCCGCTCGTGAACAATCGACTGCTGCTACGGCAATCTCGGAAGTCGGACTGATCCGCGCGTTTCACCAGCGGGCGGATTCATTTTTAGGTAACGTGATAGGGGGAAGAATGAATAAATCGGATCTGATTGATGCTATGGCGGAAGCGGCCGACATACCAAAGACTGCGGCGGCTCGTGCTTTGGATGCCTTTACAGACTCAATTGCCGTGGCCTTGAAGGGCGGTGATACGGTTTCCGTGATTGGTTTTGGCACGTTTTCCGTCAAAGAGCGCGCCGCGCGTACCGGGCGGAACCCCCAGACCGGGGCGGTGATCGAGATTGGCGCATCCAGGACGCCAGCTTTCAAGGCTGGAAAGGCACTAAAAGACGCAGTACAATAGTGGTTTGCATTGCTTAGGTATCTGACGGGATTCTGGGCAAACACTCGGCAAATTGCAGGCGACCGAGAAGAGAGTGGCGACAATCGTTCGCTGCGTTGCTCCATTGGATGAGCGTTCGCACAAGAATCCCACCTGTGTGGCGCGTAGTAGAGGGTGCTTAGCTCAGCTGGGAGAGCATCGCCCTTACAAGGCGAGGGTCGCAGGTTCGATCCCTGCAGCACCCACCACAAGATTCCTTGTTGTCGCGGGCGCGGTGCAAGGAAAGTCTGCGGTGCACGGCCGCAGTGGATGGAAACGCGGCAAGTTGTAAGCCGAACCTGAGTCCGTTAAGCTGCAAGGCTGGCATCATGATAGTCGCAGCTGCGTTTCGGCCGTTGGTCGGCGATGCTGCGGCTCATTCAATAAGGACCGCACGCGGCCGAGGTTGGTTGCGATGTTCAGCAACCGACATTGAGAGAGCTGAGAACGACCAAGCGCGTTTCGACAAGTTATTTAGGAGTGGTAGTTCAGTTGGTTAGAATACCGGCCTGTCACGCCGGGGGTCGCGGGTTCGAGTCCCGTCCACTCCGCCAAATCTGAAATGCGCGGGGTATCTGTCACAGATACCCCGCGTTCTTTTGTGTAAAGGTCATACGCCGTCGGCGTCATGACCCGCACCGATATCTGAAACCTCCCCACCGAGCACGCATTCCGAGACGCTGTCATGTTGCTGGAGATTCGAGAACGGGCGAAGGGATGGGTCGCGTGGGCGATCGTCATCCTGATTAGCATCCCTTTCGCCCTCTGGGGCATCCAATCCTACCTTGGCGTCGGTGGTGAGACTATCGTTGCCAAGGTCGACGGTACCGAGATTACGGAGCAGCAGTTCGGCCGCAACGTGCAACGCACCCGGATGCAGCTCAGAGAACGTCTAGGGGCTGCTTACGACCCTGAGCTCTTCGGCGGTCAGCGCCTGCGCCAGCAGGTCCTTGATGGAATGATCGCCGACGCCGTCTTGCTCAACGCCTCCCATTCCATGGGGCTGCGGGTATCTGACCAAGCCGTCCGCGCGGCTATCCTAGGTGAGCCTGCCTTTCAACTCGACGGCAGTTTCGATAAGGCAACTTACGAACGCGCGCTTCGGTTACAAGGGTTGACGCCGGCGGGCTACGAAGAACAGTTGCGCCGTCGCCTCTTGTCCACCCAGCTCGCGCGGGCTGTGTCGGCTACTGAGTTTGTGACGCCGGGGGCGGTGGAGAGCAGTACGCGCCTGCTGCGTCAGAAGCGGGAAGTGTCCTTCGTTGTGCTGCCTCGAGCTGAATTCTCACCCGAAGCGGCGCCCTCGGATGACGAGATGCTCGCCTATTACGAGAGCAATAGGGCGGCGTTCGAAACGCCGGAGCAGGTGCGCGTATCTTACGTGCTTCTTGACGCGCAGCAGCTGTCGTCTTCGCTGACCGCACCGACCGAGGAAGAACTCCAAACGCGCTACGACGAGCGCATTGACGATTTTGTCGAGCCGGAGCAGCGTCGTATCCGGCACATACTGCTGACGGTGCCCATGGATGCTGACGACGCGGCCGGGGACGGGGTCAAGCGACGGGCGCTGGAGATTCGCGAGCGTATCCTCGCCGGTGAGGATTTCGCGGTGGTCGCGGGAGAGTTGTCTGAGGATCCGGCCAGCTCGACCGCCGGGGGCGATTTGGGTCTGGTCGGACGGGGAATCATGGACCCTGCTTTCGAGCAAGCGGCGTTCGACTTGGCGATAGGTAGCCTGAGCGAGCCGGTTCGAAGTCGCTTTGGTTATCATTTGATCGAGGTCACCGACGTCCAGGGCGGATCCGTTCAAGCCTTTGAAGCCGTCAGGGAACAATTGGAGACCGAGGCGACAGCAGGCCAGTCCGAGGCGATCTTTTTTGACATCGCCGAACGTCTCGCCAATCTGGCCTACGAATCCCCCGACAGCCTAATACCGGCCGCGGAGACCCTGGAGCTCAGGGTTCAAACCAGTGACTGGTTCGACCGACGCGGTGGCGAAGGCGTCTTTGCGAATCCCAAGGTGACGGCAGCCGCCTTTAGTGAGGACGTACTGACCCTGGGCAACAACAGCGAGTTGATGGAGCCCGATCCGGAGGTGATGCAGGCGATCGTCCTGCGGGTCGACGAGCATCGGCCGGCTTCGGTCGAACCGCTCGAGGCGGTGCGCGACCAAGTGGCGGAAGCTCTGAACCAGCAGAAGGCTGCCATTGCCGCCTTAGAAGCCGCCGAATCTATGGTGCAGCGGCTCGAATCCGGCGAAGACATGGCTTCGGTCGTCAATCCCTTCGAGCTGCAGACTCCCGGGGCGATTGGTCGCACCGCGCCCGAAGTCCCCCAGGCTGTCCTGGAATTGGCGTTCAGGATGCCGCGGCCAGCCGAAGGTCAGCGCGGCTTCGCCAGTGGTGACGATCCAACTGGCGATGCGCTGGTCGTCGCACTCTCAAAGGTCGTCGATGGAGACGCCGCTGGGTTGGACGAGCGTGCCCGCGAGGCTGAAGCTCGTGTGCTGGCGGACGGACTTGGCCGGTCCGCCTACGGCCGCTTGCTCGAAGACCTAGAGACCCGAGCCCGGATCGAGCGATCCGCGTTGCCGGCAGACATCCAGTAAACTCCCAGGCACGCGCGGCTTGCGTCGATTCCTCGGTTCCCCCGTGTCGACCTTTCGATGTTTGTCCTGTCCTTTTGGCTCCGTTTCCGGGATCTGTGAGCGTGCTCGGGGTCGGTCGCGCCGCCCCGGTTTGTGCTGTCAGCCGAGCCCGAGAATGTGGTAGCCGGTGTCGACGTAAAGGATGTCGCCGGTAATACCGGACGCGAGGTCCGAGCAAAGGAAGGCGGTCGCATTACCTACTTCGTCGATCGTTACGTTGCGTCTTAGCGGTGTGCGTTCTTCCACCTGTTTTAGCATCGAGCGGAAATCTGAGATCCCGGCCGCCGCCAGCGTACGGATCGGTCCGGCGGAGACGCCGTTGACGCGTGTGCC
Source organism: Thiohalocapsa sp. (assembly GCA_049670525.1). Lineage (GTDB taxonomy): Bacteria > Pseudomonadota > Gammaproteobacteria > Chromatiales > Chromatiaceae > Thiohalocapsa. The sequence goes on from JBATTL010000137.1 coordinate 21,368, forward strand.
TTCCGGTCCCATTGCCGCGGCTAGGTAGCGGACGTTGGCCTCCAGACTCGCCTTGGCCACACCCATGACGTTGTAATTGGGTACGGCCCGCACCGCGCCCAGATAGCTCATGGTGACCAACGAACCATTGCGACCGGTCATCAGTCTGCGACCAGCCTTGGCGAGTGCGCCAAAGCTATATGAGCTGATTTCGTGGGCGGTAGTGAAGCCCTTGCGGGTCAGGGCATCGACGTAATTGCCCTCCAATTCCTCCTTTGGCGCGAAAGCGATGGCGTGCACGATGCCATCAAGCCCGTGCCATTGCTCGCTAAGCGCGGCGAAACAGTCGTCGATCTGTTCGTCGCTGGACACATCCAAAGGCAGCACGATATTGGAATCGCACTTCGCGGCCAGATCTTCGACCCGGCCCTGGAGCTTTTCCCCCTGATAGGAAAAGGCCAGTTGCGCGCCCTGCCGATGCATGGCCTGTGCGACGCCCCAGGCAATCGATCGGTTGCTGGCGACGCCAGTGATCAAGAAGCGCTTATCAGTCAGGAATCCCATAGTTTGATCTCCGTGATGAGTCTGTTACGTGGTTTGGCATGCGGGGCGCCGCGATGCGATGATGCGCCGGTGAAGCGGGCTCGTCACATTACCGAAACCACTGGTCCTGGGGAAGCACCCAAGGCTGGTGGCGGGTGCGGAGGAATGCCCCCATTGGTTGCGCTGGTGCTGGCTGCGCTGTTTGTCTTGACGGGTTGCGGAGAGCCGCCCTGGAACAACCCTTATCCTGAGAGCCTGGCCGGTAAGAATGTGCTCTATGGCGCCTTCAGCGAGCGGCCCAAGCATCTCGATCCTGTGCGATCTTACAGCGCCAACGAGTACGCGTTCATCGCGCAGATCTACGAGCCACCGCTGCAGTACCATTTCTTGAAGCGGCCTTATACGCTAGTTCCGCTGACCGCCGATGCGCTCCCGGAACCACGCTACTTTGATGCCGGCGGCAACCCCTTGCCCGCGGATGCTGACCCGGATCGCATCGCTGTCAGCGAATACTTGGTTCGAATTCAGCCCGGCATCCAGTATCAGCCGCATCCTGCCTTTGCACGCGGCGCCGAAGGCGGGTTCCTCTATCACGCCCTCGGTCCTGATCGCGCCGCAGACCTGAACAAGCTCTCGGACTTGCCGGAAACCGGGACCCGTGAGCTAACAGCCGAGGATTACGTCTACCAGATCAAGCGTCTTGCAGCCCCCTGGCTGCATTCGCCCATCGCCGGTTTGATGTCAAAGCACATCGTTGGTTTCGGCGCGCTCTCGGAGCAACTCGGCGAACAGGCTCCGGCGGCGGTGGACGGCGAGCGACGGTTCTTCGATTTGCGCAAAGTACCTTTCGAAGGCGCTGAGGTAGTGGACCGCTATAGCTATCGTATTCGCATCGACGGGCGTTATCCCCAGTTTCAGTATTGGCTCGCGATGCCGTTCTTCTCCCCCATGCCTTGGGAGGTGGAGGCCCTGTACGGCCAGCCCGGCATGAAACAGAACAATATCACCCTGGACTGGTACCCCGTCGGCACCGGTGCTTTCATGCTGACCGAGAACAACCCGAACATGCGTATGGTGCTGGCGCGAAACCCCAACTTTCACGGTGAAACCTATCCTGGTGAAGGCATGCCTGAGGATCAGGCCACCGGACTGCTGGCGGATGCCGGCAGGCCGCTGCCTTTCGTCGAGCGGGCGGTCTACAGCCTGGACAAAGAGAGCATTCCTTACTGGAACAAGTTCTTGCAGGGGTTCTACGACAGTTCGGGAATCAGCTCCGACGCCTTTGATCAGGCTATCCAGTTTGACACCGGCGGCGAGGCGGGACTCTCCGACGCTATGCGCGCCAAGGGCATCGAGTTAGCCACGGCGGTCGAGACCTCCATCTGGTATATGGGGTTCAACATGCAGGACGCCCTGCTCGGCGGCGACTCCGACCGTGCGCGGCTCCTACGCCAGGCGATCAGCATCGCAGTGGACTTTGAGGAGTACATCTCCATCTTCGCCAACGGCCGTGGGCTCGAGGCCCAGGGCGCGATTCCGCCAGGGATCTTTGGCCATCGGGGTGGTCGCGAAGGACTGAATCCCTACGTGTTCGACTGGAAAGACGGCCGTCCGGTACGCAAGAGCATCGACCACGCGAAGGCGCTGCTGGCGCAAGCGGGTTATCGCGACGGCCGGGATCCGCAGACCGGTCGGCCGCTGACCATCTACTACGAGGCCATGGATGCCGGTCCGGACGGTAAGGCGCGCCTGAACTGGATGCGCAAACAATTCGCGAAACTTGGTATCGAGCTCGTCGTGCGAGCCACCGACTACAACCGCTTCCAGGAGAAGATGCGCAAAGGTACGGGACAGGTCTTCATGTGGGGCTGGAACGCCGATTACCCGGACCCGGAAAATTTCTTCTTCCTGCTTTATGGGCCGAACAAGAAGATAGACGGTGGCGAGAACGCGTCCAACTACCAGAACCCGGAGTTTGATGAGCTTTTCGAGGAGATGAAGAACATGGACGACCGTCCCGATCGTCAGCGGATCATCGATCGCATGACGGAGATCCTGCGGTTTGACGCACCTTGGTCGTTTGGTTTCTTTCCCAAGTCCTTTAGCC
>JBATTL010000138.1:0-6829 GCA_049670525.1 Thiohalocapsa sp.
CGACGCGCGGCTGGTGGAGCAACTCCCGGCGCTGCTGCGGGCGTACGTGGGCGCTGCTGCCGCGGCCTATGGCGACTATCACAACGCCGATCTGCTTAAGATCCACATCGGTTCCGGCAAGCTGACCTTGATGCGGTTCGACGACTTCGACAAGCTGGCGCTGCCGCGGATGATCGAGCGGGTGAAGATCAAGCTCCGCGAACAGGATGCCGAGTATTTCGCCTACGGCGACGCATACGAGCCGCCGTACCTGTACCTGAAATCGCGCTGCATCAACGAGGAGCACCCGCGCTATCCGGAGCAGGTGGCCTTCGACGAGGAGCTGGCGGCGCTGGGTTTGTTCGACCTCTCGGGATTCGGTCCTGCCCCGGAGGCCTTGCAGCAAACCCTGGCGCGGCATCGCTTATGCATCGACGGCTTTCGCTTGCGCCGCAGCCGGCAGGCTCCGAACCTGGATGAGCCCTGCGGACGCTTCCTGCGCTTTCGGGACTTCATCGAGTGCGGCGAGACGCTGGCCGAGCGGCGGGCGCAGTCAGGGGCCGAGGCAGGGCTGGCGAACCTGCCGGAGGAGGTGGACAGCTACAACGCATTGTTCGAGCTGGTCGAGCAGGTGCTGGATCCGGTGATCGACTGGTACGGCATGGTGCGTCTGACCTATGGCTTCTGTTCCCCGGCGCTGGCCCGCGCCATCCGCGCCCGCGGCGGCGGCCCCATCGACCCGAGCCGCGATCAGCACGCGGCGCATGAGCTGAACCGACGCGGCAACCCGGTCTGCCCACGCTTCGGCGCCGCGGTGGACTTCATCGTCGACGACGAGGACATGCTGGAGGTGGCCCGCTGGGTGGTGGCGAATACGCCCTTCGACCGGCTCTATTTCTACGGCGCGGACCGGCCGATCCATGTGAGTTATGGACCGGAACACAAGCGCCAAGTGGTACGGATGCTGGCGGGCAAGGACGGCCGCTTGCTGCCGCGGATTGTGTCTGAGGCAGCGTTTTTGTTGGAGGATTAGGCCGCGGTTCAGACCGCCGGGCTTGTGGCCCTGCCTCGCATTACAGGGGGCTCTGGTACTGTAGACCTCCGAGGTCGGGCCGACGGGTGCCGCCATAGCTTAGGGGTCGGTCACCAAGATGGCATACCGGGGCGGAGCTCGCTAAGAGCGGAACGCTCTGGATCGCATCTTGTGATGTAATCTTGACGATCAGAGACTCGACAGACACAACCTTTGTCAGGAGACCAACGCGATGACCACCCGCGAGCAATACGTGGTTGACGAAGCCGGCAACCGCACGGCGGTTCTGGTTCCGCTCAATGACTGGGAGAGAATGCAGGAGGCGCTGGAGGAGCTTGCGGATATTCGCGCCTTTGACGAGGCGAAGCGGAATCCCACTGAGCAGGTGCCGTTTGAGCAAGCGATGGCGGAGATAGACGGGGACACTCCGACTTGAACTACGAGCTGGCTATTGAGCGCCGGGCACAGAAGGCGCTGGCGCGCATTGCGAAACAGGATCGGCAGCGCATAGCCGACGCTATTCGCGGGCTCGCAGAAGACTCGCGACCACAGGGAGCGAAGAAGCTCACGGCGCGACATTACTCGAGCACCAAGAGCAGCCGGGCAATATCGCGGACGAGCTCGACCGAAGCCAAGCCGCAGCGCTGGAGAGCGGGTACTGAATACGGCCAATTCACTCCGGAGCAAGCGCGGTACGATCAACCCGGCGGGTGTTCATCGCGCAAGTTGGAGTGATCATCCCGCTGCCTGATCCAGCCTGGCGTTAAGCCCGTCCCCGTCGGCAGTGATTGCGCCTAGCCGAACCGGCAGGATGTGGTTCACCTGCGTCGGTTCCCCGTCTCGCAGTCTGACCGGCAGGTAGTTCGGCGTATAGCCGGCATGGAACGATCCTGTTTCGTCGCTTCGGATGCCTTCCACCAAGACCGAGTGTGTTCGACCGACTGCGCGTTGCAGCCGGTCTCGTTTCAGGACCTTGCCAAGTGCCTGGAGCTCCCGCGCGCGTTCCCGTTTGACCGCGTTGGGGACCTGGTCAGGCATGGTCGCCGCACGGGTGCCGGTGCGGGGCGAGTAGGCAAAGATATGGAGATGACCGAAGCCGACACGCTCGACCAGTTCGAGGGTCTGACGCCACTCGTCGTCCGTCTCGCCGGGGAAGCCGACGATGATGTCGGTGGTAACGTTGAAGTCTGTCAGGGCCGTGCTGGCCCTATCGATCAGGCGCACGAAGTCGTTGCGCCTGCAGCGGCGCGCCATGCGCCTGAGCACGCTGTCCGCGCCGCTCTGTAGTGGCAAATGGAGATGGGGCATCAGGCGGGGGTTGTCGAACAATTGCCAAAACGCATCCGGCAAATCCCAGGGTTCCAGTGAGCCAATGCGGATGCGGGGAACGTCGGTCTCGCGGAGCACCGCGGCCAGCAGACCGGTGAGGCTATCTCCCAGGTCACTGCCGTAGCCGCCGGCATGCACACCGGCCAACACGACTTCGCGGATGCCGCCGGCACTCAACGCATTGATCTCTTCGCAGATCTCAGAAGCCGTTCGGCTATGTTCCTCGCCCCGGGCGCGTGTGGTGATGCAGAAGCTGCATTGGTAACGGCAGCCATCCTGGATCTTGATAAAGGCCCGTTGGCGCCCTCGCGTGAAGAGCGCGTCGGCGGCGGGCTCGGTGGCCGTGGCGGGCATCAGCGGCAGAGACAGCTCGTGGGTGGCAATCTCCACCAGCCGGTCCTTGTCGCGGTTTGCCACCAGTAGGTCGATGCCCGCGTCGCCCAGGTCCTCGCCATCGAGGGATGCTGCGCAGCCGCTGACGACGAGTCGCGCCCTTGGGTTGTCACGCTGAACCTTTCGGAGCAGCTTGCGCGACTTGCGTACCGCCTCTCCGGTGACCGCGCAGGTGTTTATGACGACCAAGTCGGCCGTGTCGGCATCCCCGGCAATCTGGCAGCCGCGCTGGCGAAACTGGTGGGCCCAGGTCTCCAGCTCCGCCTCATTCAGTCGGCAACCAAGGGTTTCGAGTCTGACGCGCATGCGGGCTCGGTCAGCCCGGCGGCATCGTTTCGGGCGGCGGAGGCGGCGCGTTCTGATGCAGGATCATGACCCAGCCATCGCCGCGGCGTCGGAACGCATTGGTTGCAAAAAGCGGCGGCGCGTCGGCAGGGGCACCGTCGGCGTTGTTGCGCTCCTCCACGTAGTGAATGGCGACGTCGCCGATTTCCACCCAATGCAGGTGACGCACCTCGATGTCCAGCGGCACCTTGCTTCGCAACAGGTCGCGAATGACATTGCGCACCTGTCCGCCGCAGATGAACGGCTGCATTGGCAGCAGCAACGCGATGTCGGGCGAATCGTCCCAGACGCGCATCATCAACGCCTCGCTGCGTTCGTCAAGGGCGTCGTAGTAGGCGTCCTCGGCTTGCTGCGGGGTTTCGAAGGGTTGGCTCACTGTTGCTCCGTTTCCTGGTCGGATTGCGGCGGTCCTGCTGGATCGGGCGCCGGATGTCGGGCAGGGTCTGGCGGCGCCGCTGCCGCGATGCGCGGGATGACGATATGGATCATGCCGTCGCCGTCCTCGCGCTGCATGCCGCTGAGGTCGCCGTCGGGTGGCACCGGCAGCCGTCTCATACCTTGACCGCCGGACCAACTGTAGCTGCGCCGGAAGCCGCGGCCGTCGTCGAATGTCTCGGTGCTGCTGGTCTGCGCCGATCGATCGGCGACGATCGCAAGGGTATAGCCGGAAGGCATCACGCGCACCTGTTCAGGATCAAGGCCGTTGAGTTCGATGTCGAGCGTATAGGCCTCGTCGCTGCGCTGCTGCGACAGGCGCATGCCGGCAAAACCGAAGATCCTCGGACCGCTGTCTGCCTGACCGTCCGGCCGAGATTGCAGGCTGGACGGCGGGTAACCGGGTCCTGAATAGCCGAATGGCGGAGCCATTGGATAGCCTCGCGCAGCTGAGTAACCCGGAACAGCCGGAACAGCTGGATAGGCCGGAACAGCATAACTCTCAGGTTGCACTGGGTACGTCATACCCGCGCTCGGCGGCTGCACGGACTCACCGTCGTTGGTCGGTGCGGTCTCCGAAGGCGTCCACGCGTTCGTTTGTGCCGCGAACGAGAGCAACAAGATGCCGGCCGCGCAGCGACGGAGATGAAGCGGTTGATACATGACGGATGCCTCTGTGATTGCTTGGGACAACCCAATTATAGGAGCGGGCATTCATCGCCGCAGCGCCCAGGTGGGCGTCCCATCCGGATTCAGCAAGGCGTTGTCGACCAACCAAGCGCGCGCATCCTCGGCGTCCCGCTCGAACCATGCCTTGGCAGAGCCCAATCGAAAGCTGTAGCCCCAGGCGTCCATGTCCGCGCACATCCTGTCCCGTCCGATGCCTGGCAGTTGGTCGGCGAGGACAATCTGCAGATAACAGACCGCATCCTCCTCGGCGTAGTCGCCACCGGCGTCGGTGTGCAGCCGATCGCGCCGGGTCTCGTCAATGCACACGAAGTGGCAGGCCTCATGCAGCACCGAGTGCAGCGGGGTATCCGCGCGCAGATAGAGCCTGTCCCCGATGAGACCCGCCTCTTGTTCGCCCCAATAGCTACCGGGGATCGGTGCATCGTCGGCTATATTGTGGACCGAAAGGGTATAGCGGTGCAGCAGCGTCTCCAGGGCCGATCGGATCATGATGGGTAAGGATTCGTTGATATTGATCCAGATGTTACGCCGAGGCCGTGTCTTCGGCGCAATTCGACGCGTTGGGGGATGCCCGATCCGCGCGTCAACTTCGCTGGAGAAAACCACGCTGCTCCGTCGTTTGGTCGCGAGCTGTTGTTTCCAGTGCAACTTCGGCACGAACCGCACGCAAGCCATACGGGGCCCAGGCGTTGTTCGGGAATTGTGCCAGCGCATGCCGGAATACGCGAACCGCCTCAGCTGGTGCGCCTTGCTGGAGCAGTGCTGCGCCAAGCGATTGCCTGACCGGGTAGTACCAATCCGGCGGCTCAAGATAGGGGAGGTCACCCTGGATTTTCACCGCCTGCTCGAATTCCGTCACCGCGTCTTTGTAGCCGCCCCGTGCTTGGGCGACCCGGCCCGCGATCACCCGCTGGGCCAGTTCCAACAGGCTGAGCGCGGGGACGCCGCTGTCGACCATGCCGCTGAAGTCGTGCTCCCGAGCGATGGCCCCGATGGCGTCAGCCTCGGCGCGCGCGGCCTGGGAGAGTCGGGCACGACGGATACGATAGGCCCGGATGCCCTGTGCCGACGGCCGATGTCAGCGCTCCGAGCGAACCGCGCTTGCACGGAACAAGCGTGCGCCGTCAGCGCTCGACATCAAACTCAATGGTATTGATTCAGCACAGGTGCACGTGATGTCTTCGGGCCATATCCGTACAATCATCGTCGATCGTCCCGGCAGCCAGCAGGGCGTGGTATCCCCAGAGCGTGATAGCCGAAAAGAAATGTGCGTAGCTGTTTATATCGCTAGTGATCATCCTCTTTCGCTAATCCGTTAGCTAATCCTTTTGCCAATCAGGGTGGCGGGCTGCTCAGGCAACGAGCAAGCCGATGCATAGGAGATTTAGATACAGGGTATTGAGTGGGTTCTTCGGGGTCAAACAATTCAAGCAATGATCGATATGATATTATCCAAGTACTTTGTATTTATTCATTTCCCCAAGACTGGAGGCGAGTTCATTCGGAAGATACTCTTTGATACGGCACCTCGAGAGTGGGATCTTCGGGATGTCGGCCATCATGCTTCGATCACCAGAATACCTGATCAATACCGAAAAATGCCGGTGTTCGGGTTTGTTCGTAACCCCTTCGATTGGTATGTTTCTTGGTACGCGTACTTGCGAGCGACGGCATTGGAGAACGGGTTTAGCAACGAGTTTTTCAACCGAGTGTCTGATCGCGGCAGGAGAAGCTTCAAACAGACTATAAAAGCAATCTTCGAAAATGATATCGCTGGATCAAAACAGCTTGATTGTTCATTTCCCGGCAGTGTTTTCGGCTGTCATGTCAATGCCCACTTTGGCAGCGATTTGAGTAAGATCCGAATAGGAAAATTCGAAAGTCTTCGAGACGATCTGCTGGTAATTCTGAAAGTGATCAGCGATCCTCCGAACACCATGGTCAACACTGTGCGTTCTCATAAAAGAGTCAACGCGAGCCTGCGTGACGACTATCGGCGGTACTATGACAACGAACTTCGCGAGATGGTCTCAGGTCGTGATCGCCTGGTCCTTCAGTACTTTGACTACAGGTATTAGACTTTCCGGACGTATCTGGTAGCTGGCGATTCTCAGTCTTGGTTTTTCCTGCTCGACCTCGGAGCTGGATAGTTCGCCAGTTGCATAGCGCGGCTATGCGCCTGTGGGCAAACCTTGAAGGCGAACCGAAATACAGCGTGATCTGATACGAAACCCTCCGGCAATCGCCTTATCTACCCGTCTCCTTGTGGAGTCCAATCCCCTTTGCTACCCACCGGAGCCGACCTCACGGACCTCATCAGCCGCCTGTTCGAGCAGCGGAAGCGCGGCGACCAGCCCCAAGGTTCTCGCCTCGTCGATCAATGCGAGCAATTGCGCCTGCATCCCCAGCGCGCCGTCGCGAGCCGAGACAGCGGCTAGCGTCCGGCCTCGCCTAACAAAGAAGTCGCACCAGGGCAGCGGCTCGCCACGGGTGTATTCCTCCAACGCCAGTACGTGATGCTCGACCGACTCGCCGTCGCGCTGCGTGAGCCAAGCCTCGATCGCGGATTGATGAAACTGCAGGACGTTGTGGCTGATGCTGCCGCGGGTCAGCAGGGCCTCACCC
>JBATTL010000139.1:0-14167 GCA_049670525.1 Thiohalocapsa sp.
CGACCAGGAAGTCAGTCTCGCGTTTGTCGACGATGGTGTGTATCAGATTACCAAGGGTCAGGACACGGCCGAGATTGGCATGAAGAACTTCTCCCCGACCTACGCCGCCTTGGGTGATTACGAGGTCAAGAAGATTTTTATTGAGCAGGAGAGCCTCGATGAGCGTGGGCTGACACTGGACGATCTGCAGCATCTGGTTTGGGAAGACGAGGACGAGGACTACGCGGAAAAAGACTCCATCAAGGTGGTCAGTCGATCCGAGATGGCAGCGATCATGGACGATTCCGACGTGGTCTTCAGTTTCTGACGCCAATGCCCAGCGGACAACTACCGAGCGGAGAAATCGATGAGTACCCTGCACACCGTCAATAAGTCACCCTTCGAGAAATCCTCACTGGACAAATGTCTGCAGTACGCCAGCGACGGGTCCGCCGTTTTGTTGATCGAAGACGGGGTCTATGCTGCCGTGAGGGGCACGACGGTCGAGCCGCGCGTCAAAACTGCCCTCGAGTCGGTTAAAGTCTACGTGCTCGGCCCGGACCTGAAGGCGCGCGGTTTTTCCGAACAGCGTCTGATCGAAGGTATCGGCGTCGTGGACTATGCGGGCTTCGTGGATCTGGCCGCGGAAAACGCTAAGGTCCAGGCCTGGCTTTAATTCAATCACTTAACAGGAGCATACATATGCCGATCGAAGTCAACGGTAAATCGTTCGAGACGGACGAAGAGGGCTACCTCGCCAACATCAACGACTGGGAGCCCGGCGTCGCTGATGTCATGTCCAAGGAAGACGACCTGGATCTCACCGACGAGCACTGGGACATCATCAACTTTCTGCGAGAGTACTACGAGGAGTATCAGATCGCTCCCGCGGTGCGCGTCCTGACCAAGGCGGTGGGCAAGAAGCTCGGCAAGGACAAGGGCAACAGCAAGTACCTATACGGCCTGTTCCCTTACGGTCCGGCCAAGCAGGCCTGCCGCTATGCCGGTCTGCCGAAGCCCACCGGCTGCGTCTAACACACCGGTCGGTCGCATCCGACGCCGGCTCTGGATCGTCGGCGTTCGGGTGATCGTATGACCCGGGGCGCTATGCCTCGGTCATTTCTGGATACCACCGAGGTAGCGGAAACATGTCGTTTCTGTCGAGCGTTTACGCCTATTTGTTCTATTTCGCGGCCTTCGTTTTGGTGGCCGGGCTGGTGAACAAGATCGTGCAGTACGCGCGTACGCCAGCGCCGCTCAAGATTCCGACGACCCCCGCCCCGACCACAAAGACCGGCGTGGCGTTCCGGCTCACCCGCGAGGTCGTCTTTTTCGAAAGCCTGTTCCGCGGCAATAAGTGGATCTGGATCTTTGGTTGGATCTTCCATTTCGGCCTGTTCCTGGTAACGCTGCGTCATCTGCGCTATTTCATCGACCCGGTTTGGGCGCCGATCCAGTTTATCCAGCCGTTCGGAGTTTATGGCGGTATTGCCATGGTGGTCGGTCTGGCCGGTCTCTGGGCGCGTCGATTCCTCGTCGACCGCGTGCGCTATATCACGTCGCTGTCCGATCATCTGATCCTCGCTCTGCTCATCGCCATCGGTCTCAGCGGTCTGACGATGCGCTTCGCAATGCATACGGACATCATTCGCGTGAAGGACTTCTTCCAGGGTCTCTACAGTTTTCAGATCAATCCATTACCTGCCGATCCGTTGTTGCTGCTGCACCTACTGTTGGTCGCGGGTCTGATGATCATTTTTCCGTACAGCAAGCTGCTGCACGCACCGGGCCTGTTCTTCAGCCCCACGAGAAACCAGGTCGACAATCCGCGGGAACAGCGGCACGTCTCGAACTGGGCTCGCCGCTTGGAACAAGAGTGACGCGCTCGCACGCGCCGCACCACTCGACACGAGCGAATACCGTTTTCAGAGGTTGAGTCATGGCCAAGGCCGATTTCAAAGTCCCTGAGCTGAAGCAGTACGCCGAAGTCCCCGAGCTGGAGCCCGGCGTCATGTCACACTCGGCACCGTTCAAGGCCAAGGAAGAATTCCAACTTGCGTTGGGCTTTCCCGGTGAACTGGTCGACGGTTGGCAGGACAAGGCCATCGACAAGATGGGGGACCTGCTCGGCAGATACCGGTCGCTCCGTGTGTACTTGGATTCCTGTGTCAAGTGTGGCTCCTGCACCGACAAGTGCCACTATTACCTGGGCACCAAGGATCCAAAGAACATGCCCGTGGGTCGCCAGGACCTGATGCGCAAGGTCTATCGCCGCTACTTCACGCTGGCCGGCAAGTTCTTCCCCAAACTCGTTGGTGCGGAGGACTTCACCGAAGAGGTCCTGAACGATTGGTACAGCTACTTCCACCAGTGCTCGCAGTGCCGACGCTGCTCGGTATTCTGCCCTTATGGCATCGATACCGCCGAAATCTCGATGGCCGCTCGCGAGATCATGGATCACATCGGCGTCGGTCAGAAGTACTGCAACGAAATAATCGCCAAGGTCTACAAGATCGGCAATAACCTCGGACTGCCTGGGCCCGCGCTCGCGGATACCCTGGAGGGACTCGAGGAGGACGTTTTTGACGAAACCGGTATCGAGGTGAAGTATCCGCTGAATCAGGAAGGGGCCGACATCCTGCTCGTCACCCCGTCCGCGGATTTCTTCGCCGAGCCCCACGTCGACGGGCTGATCGGTTATGGCAAGGTGTTCCACGAGGCCGGCGTTTCCTGGACCCTGAGCACGCATGCCTCAGAGGCCGCGAACTTCGGCATGTTCATCGGTTCATACGAGAACATGCGGCGGGTGGCGATGCGCATCCGCGAGGCCGCCATCAAGCTCAAGGTAAAGCGAATCGTGTTTGGCGAGTGCGGTCATGCCTGGCGCGTTGCCTACAGCTTTCTGAATACGTTAGCGGGTCCCTGGGATTTTCTCGACCCACGTTATCCGGTCCCGCAGCACATCTGCGAGTTCACCTACGGCCTGATCCAGGAAGGCAAGCTGAATCTGGACAAGTCCCGCAATGACGACATGGTGCTCACGTACCACGACTCCTGCAATGTCGCTCGCGCTTCTCGCATGGGTGACAAGCCGGGCGGGCAGTTCGACATCCCGCGCGCGATCATCCGCGCCAGCGTCAACCATTTCTACGACATGGACGAGGAGACCATCCGCGATCGCACGTTCTGCTGCGGCGGCGGTGGTGGACTGCTCACGGACGACCTGTTGGAGCTTCGTGTCAAGGGCGCTCAGCCGCGGGTCGAAGCGCTGAACAACCTGGTGCAGGAAAAGGGCGTGACGCACATGGCCGCGATCTGCGCCATCTGCAAGAGCCAGTTCACCAAGGTTTTGCCCTACTACGGCATGGACCTGGACCAGATCGTCAGCGTTCACCAACTGGTTTCCAATGCCCTCATCCTGACCGGCCAGAGTAGCGATGACGATGACGATGACGATGACGATGACGAGGCCGCCGACGAGGCCGCCTGAATCCGCCGCCATGATCGGAGCTTAGGCTGGGACACCTGAACTCGGTCCACGGCGGCCAGCAAAACGACCGAATCCGGGCGCTGACGCGGCGTCCAGGTTCCGCAGATAAGACTGAGCGACAGCTCGACCCGTTTAAGGAGCGTGATTCATGGCAACTTCCAACGACGAAATGACAAAGCTTTCCTGGCGCCGTTTCGACGACGGTGACAACGTCTGGGACGACCTGACAAAGCAGATCTTCGCTCAGGACACATCCCATAAGTGTCCGACCTATGTGCACAAGACGCCACCCTGCCAGGGCAGTTGCCCGTCGGGCGAGGATATTCGCGGCTGGCTGCAAATCGTGCGTGGCATGGAACAGCCGCCGGAGGGCATGACCTGGCAGGAGTACGCGTTCCGCCGCTCCACCGACGCCAATCCGTTTCCGTCGTTGATGGGGCGCGTCTGCCCTGCACCCTGTCAGGACGGTTGCAACCGCAACGAGCTCGAAGATTTCGTCGGCATCAACGCCGTCGAGCAGTTCATTGGCGACACCGCCATCACCAACGGCTATCAGTTCGAGCCGGCGCCGGCCGACACGGGCAAGCGCATCGCCGTCATCGGCGGTGGGCCGGCTGGGCTGGCCGGGGCCTATCAGCTGCGCCGTCTCGGTCATGCGGCCGTCATTTTTGAGGCCAACGATGACCTTGGAGGCATGTTCCGCTATGGCATCCCCGGCTACCGCGTGCCCCGTGACACGCTGGATTCCGAGATCCAGCGCATCCTCGACATGGGTCAGATCGAGGTCAAATTGAACAGCCGGGTCGGCGTCGACGTCACGATCGCGCAGTTGGAACAGGATTACGACGCCGTGCTCTGGGCCATTGGTTGCCAGTCCGGTCGCGGTCTACCTGTGCCGGGTTGGGAAGGGACTCCTAACTGCGTCTCCGGTGTTGCCTTCCTGAAGGCGTTCAATGAAGGCCGCATGAAAGTGACCGCCGACAAAGTCGTCTGTGTCGGTGGTGGTGACACCTCGATCGACGTGGTTTCCGTTGCTCGCCGCCTCGGCCATATCACCAAACCCGGCAAACGTGACCTGCCCGAGACCGTCATCCACGACGGCTATGTGGCCCATGATGCCGCTATGACTGCCGCCGCCGAGGGCGCGGAGGTCACGCTGACGTCGCTGTTCACACGCGACAAGATGACCGCTGCCGAACACGAGGTTCACGACGCGTTGCACGAGGGCGTGACCGTACTCGATGGGGTAATGCCGCTTGAGGTACTCAAGAGCGACGCCGGTCGTGCGATCGGCCTCAAGGTGGCCGATTGCGAAATGAAGGATGGTCGCCCGACGCCGATTGAGGGCACCGAGCGCGTCATCGACGCCGACCTCGTGGTGTCCGCGATCGGTCAAGGCGGCGATCTCACGGGTCTCGAGTCGCTCGACAATGGGCGCGGCCTGATGAACTCCGACAAGTTCTACCAGGTGCCGGAAAAACCCGGCCATTTCGTGGCCGGTGACATCATCCGACCCCACCTGCTGACCACGGCCATCGGTCAGGCGTGGATTGCCGTTGCCTCCATTGACGAGTACGTGAACAAGGCTGAGCACAAGCGCCGTCCAAAGGTCGATGTGCATCACTTCGACCTGTTGGCGAAAATGACCGAGGCGCATCTGGCGCCCGACGCATACAAGGTCGCCGAGAGCGGCGATTTGCGCGGCACGTCGGACGCCAACTACGCGATCCACAACTATGAGGACCGTTCCCGCGCCGAGGTTATCCCGCACAACGAGCTGTTCCTGGGGCACTTCAAGTTCGAGGCTCGCAATCTGCGCAAAGAAGAGGTGCCGAGCGCGGAAGACGTGCTGGGCCATTTTAAGGAACGTGTCATCGGCTACTCCGACGAAGAGGCGATCGCCGAGGCCAAGCGCTGCATGAGCTGCGGTATGTGCTTCGAGTGCGATAACTGCGTCATCTTCTGCCCGCAGGATGCCGTTTTCCGCGTCAAGAAGGACGAGAAGACCACTGGCCGCTATGTCGACACCGACTATGCCAAGTGCATAGGTTGCCACATTTGCGCCGACGTTTGCCCCACCGGCTACATCAAGATGGGCTTGGGCGAATAGCGCCCCGACCGCCTGATGAGCTTGTTACGTCACTGAAACTGGAGGCGTCGATGGCTACAGCCATAGATTGCGGCCGCCTCGTCGTCATGGGCCTGGTCTGGGCATTGTTTGCCTTGGCCGTGCAGGCCGAAGATGTCGGCGGATTCGTCCTGGAGTCTTCCAAGGCCGCGACGCTCGACAATTGTGTTGAGCCGACCGAGTACATGCGCCGCAATCACATGGAACTGATCAGGCACCAGCGTGACACCACCGTCTATGGTGGCATCCGCTCAACGAAGCACAGTATGGCTGGGTGCGTTACCTGTCACGTTGGCTACGGTTCGGACCGGCAGCCGTTGCCCGTCAATGGCGATCATCAGTTTTGCGAGGCCTGCCATGATTACGTGGCAGTTACGCTGAACTGCTTCGACTGCCACGCAACTGTTCCCGAGGGGGAGTCTTGGAATCAGGAAGTGGCCATTGAGCACACGCAACGCGACGAGCGCATGCCCATGCATGTCGCGGACGTACGAGACAAACCCGATAGCCCCCTCGGCGAAGGAGAGGCAGGCGTGAGGCAATGAGCCAACAGCAAGACAGAGTCGATTTCGGGCGTCGAGGCTTTCTCGGTGCCGCCGTCGGCGTTAGCGCAGTCTCGGTCGCCCCGGGACTGGTACTGCATACCCTGGCACAGGCGGCGCCCCGTACTGAGCCTGTGACCGACCAACACCGCTGGGGCATGCTCATCGACACGGCAAAGTGTGCGGATGGTTGCAGTGCGTGCGTCGAAGCCTGCGACCGGGAGAATGGGCTCAATCTTCAGGCGGAGCCTTTCGGTGACAATCCCGCCAAATGGGAAGACCAACGTGCTGTCTGGATTCGCAAGGTGAAGCTTCAGGACAACGTCAGCGGGCATATAAGTAACTTGCCGCTGATGTGCCAGCACTGCGAACACCCGCCTTGCGTCGACGTCTGTCCCACCGGTGCTTCGTTCAAGCGTGCCGACGGCATTGTCATGGTCGATCGCCACACTTGCATCGGCTGCCGCTACTGCATGATGGCCTGTCCCTACAAGGCGCGCTCTTTCATTCATGAGCAGGTGGATCAGAAACTGACCCGTGCACCACGCGGAAAAGGCTGTGTAGAAAGCTGCAATCTGTGCGTGCACCGGCTCGACGCGGGTGGCACCACCACAGCCTGCGCCGATGCCTGCGCGGCCGAGGGCCATAACGCGATCGTATTCGGTGATTTGAAGGACGAGGGCGGACCGTTGCGCCAAACCCTGTTGAAGCAACCGAGTCGCCAGATCCGAGACGATCTTGCGCTAAACACCGGCGTTCGCTATTCCGGCGTCTGAGTGCCGAACGTTCGGACCCGCGCATCTGGAATACGGCTCGATGCTACCGGCTAGCGGTGAAGTCGAGCTGGCGAATCGGGTGAAAGCCGCCTTAGGGAGCAATTGGTTGATTGTCCACACTGACCAAGAATCAGACGGAACCCGCCCTAATCTGAAAATGGGCGGAGCTTCCGGGTTCCTTGTTTTTCAAGCGCTTGGGTGTTTGAAAATGCCGGGCCATCCGTGGTCCGCATGGGAAATGCGAGAAATCAGCGTTTCCTAGGGAGTATTGACCATCGCGTGTCGATGATTGTGCATCGAGTACGGATCAGAGAAGCCGTTATGAAGAGAATCGTCTATCGAGAATGGCGCATCGCCCCTGAGCGCTATTGGGGTCTGCTCGCAATCCTCACCGCAATCATCGCGATCGGCGGCATGGCCGCGCTTTACATGGAGCACCAGGGTCATTGGGTCACCGGGATGACCAACTCGGTGGTCTGGGGTACGCCGCACGTGTTTGCCGTGTTCCTGATCGTTTCCGCGTCCGGCGCCCTGAACATCGCCTCCATTGGCACGGTGTTTGGCAAGACCGCTTACAAGCCTCTCGGGCGTTTGTCCGGCCTGTTGGCGGCGGCGCTATTGGTGGCCGGTCTATTGGTGTTGGTGCTGGATCTAGGCCGACCGGACCGGCTTGTCGTCGCCATGACGACCTATAATTTTAGCTCAATTTTCACGTGGAACATCTTCCTTTACACCGGTTTCGTGGCCGTGGTCATCGCTTACCTCTGGACCATGGCCGAGCGCAAGGGCAACCATCTAACCAAGCCCGTCGGCACGTTCGCGTTGGTCTGGCGGTTGGCGCTGACAACAGCGACTGGCTCCATTTTCGGCTTTCTTGTGGCCAGGCAGGCCTACGACACCGCCGTTTTGGCGCCGATGTTTGTCATGATGTCGTTTGCCTATGGTCTAGCCATCTACATGCTTGTGCTGATGTTCAGCTTCGACTGGGACGAGCGTCCCATTGGCCCGCAAATACTCAAGCGCTTGAAGAATCTGCTCGGGATCTTCGTCGCCTCGGTGCTGTACTTTACACTCGTCTATCATCTGACCAAGCTGTACGGCGCCAAGAACGCCGACGTGGAGAGCTTCCTGCTCATCAGCGGCGGTATCTACACGGTGCTGTTCTGGGGCGGCTGGGTACTGATGGGTGGCATCATTCCGCTGGGGATTATCTACCACCCCGACCTCAGCAAGGACCGCAAATGGATCGCCAGAGCCTGTGCACTGGTGATCGTTGGCGGCCTCGCCGCCATGTACGTCATCATCATCGGGAGCCAGGCCTATCCGTTGGAGATGTTTCCGGGCAAGACCGTGCTGGAATTCGGAGCCCCCGGTGATGCTGGTGGCGAGGTGGCCCCTTACGCGCCGACCTTCCCGGAGCTGATGTTGGGCATTGGCGGGGTTGGCGTCGCGCTGCTCATTACAGCCGTCGGCGTCCGTGTACTCCAGTTTCTGCCGGAATCTCTTTCCGATCAGGATATCGATCCGCACGTGTCGTCGCGGGCGGCCTAACGCTCCTAAGACCGAAGGCATCGTCGTGCCCGCATGACGCGATGGTGCGTTCTGCACAGATCGGCTACAGCGGTCCGCGCAGTCGGCTGAGTATCGATCTCGCCGGCTGATACGCGGTCAGGTGTCGCTGTCCGCCGAGATCCTGACTGACCGAGCCGCACCCAATGGCGCATATCTACCTCTCTGCCACGCACAAGTCGTCGGGCAAGACGACGCTCAGTATCGGCTTGATTCGCGAGCTCAGCCGCCGCGGACATGCGGTTCAACCGTTCAAGAAGGGGCCGGACTACATCGATCCGCTCTGGCTGACCGCGGCGGCGGGCCGCGCTTGTCTGAATCTTGATTACCACACCACCCCCGAATCGGAGATCCGCGACGCGTTTGCCCGAGGTCTCAGCTCGGGGGCGTTTGGCTTCGTCGAAGGGAATGTCGGCCTGTTCGATAGCGTTGATCTGCAAGGAGCCAACAGCAATGCGGCGCTCTCCAAGTTGCTGGGTGCTCCCGTCGTGCTCGTGGTAAATACTCAGGGGATGACCCGCGGGATTGCACCGTTGCTGCTCGGCTACCAAGCCTTCGATCCGGATCTGCGCATCGCCGGTGTCATCCTGAATAAGGTCGGTGGCGAACGTCATGCCGTCAATCTGCGCCGAGTCGTCGAATATTACACGGACATACCCGTAGTTGGGGTCGTGCCCAGGGTGCCGATGCTCCGCATCGAGGAGCGGCACCTCGGGCTGATACCCAGCAACGAAGCCGGCGGTACAGGTGCCACGATCGACCAAATACGTGCCGTCGTCGCCGAGTATGTGGACATTGGCTGGCTGGAGCGAGTTGCGGAACAGGCGACTGCACCGATTTCCGAGTGCGGTGAGCCGTCTGTGATGCCGGTCGTGCCGGGGCCGAGAGTGCGGGTGGCAATTGCTCAGGATGAGGCTTTTGGCTTCTATTATCCCGACGACCTTACGGCTCTGGTAAGGGCCGGTGCCGAGCTGGTCCCGTTCAGCCCGTTGCACGATCGAGCATTGCCGGATGTTGACGCGTTGTTCATCGGCGGTGGCTTCCCCGAATGCCATATGCAAGCCTTGGACGAGAACGCAGTCATGCGGCAGTCCGTGGCCGATTTCATCGCCGATGACGGGGTCGCCTATGCTGAATGCGGTGGGCTCATGTATCTGGCGGACCGTTTGCACTGGAAAGGCCGCAGCGCTTCCATGTGCGGTGTGATCCCCAGTGACGTGGCGATGTACGATCGTTCCCGCGGGCGCGGCTATGTTCGGTTGCACGAAACCGACGCATTTCCGTGGCCTCTTTCTCGGTCCCCGGCTGGCGACGTTTTCGCTCATGAGTTTCATCATTCCGCTTTGACCGATCCCAAAGCGGACTGGGTCTACGCTTACGAGGTGCGCCGCGGGACTGGCATCGATGGCAAGCACGACGGCATCGTGCAGAAGAATCTCCTCGCCAGCTATGCGCACCTGCGCAACGTCGGTGGCACGGGCTGGACAGAGCGCTTCGTCAGTCACGCCCGCGAGCTGATCTAGGCGGTGCGGTCAAGCGCCCGACAACGTGCAGCGGCAGACCCGAGATCGACGGCAGGGTATTATTCGCACATACCGCTGAGAAACGGTGGGCTTGTGCATCAACGGCCAATTCGGTCGCCAGCGCAGGAGGCCCAACAAATCCATAGGAACGTCAGGCATGTTCAAGTTGACCTCGGCCGCGGCCGAACAAGTACTGAAGGCGGCGAAGCAGGGCAATGCGGAGGGCATGTCGCTGCGCTTGGCCGCCTCACAGCAAACCGATGGGGCCATTGAGTATCGCATGGGGTTCGAAGACTCCATCGGTGAGGACGACATCGCCTTCCAAAGTGAAGGGGTCGACCTGGTCATGTCGCCCGAGGACGTGCCGCTACTCGATGATGCGGTCATGGATTACGTGGAACTTGAACAAGGCAAGCCGCACTTCATCTTTCTCAATCCAAAGGACCCCACCTACAAACCCCCGATCGATTCCTGATTCTGCTGCCATGCTCGCCCCTGAGCCGCTGAATCCTGAACGACTCAACGCTGAGCCAGTGGGTGCTGCGCCGTTGGGAAATGCGCTCAATGACGCGGCAGGGCTTGAGCGCCGACTATTGGCCCAACACGAAATCTGATTCAGAGTCTCCCCTTGCGTTCGCGTGGTCTGATTTCCGACTCAATCGAACGCGGTTCGAGCCGGAATCTGTGGCGACTCGGTATTGAGTGGATTCGGCGATCTTTGAGCAGTTAGGCCCTTGGAACTGGCAACAGAAGATCAATTCCGTCTCAACGTGCTGCTCGCTAGCAAGCCGCTGGCAGTTCGTATCGACGAGTCCAGGCTGATCGTCCATGGGTTGTCAGACAAGGGCGAGGCCCGGATACCGTTGCACCCCACCGGCCGGCTCGAGCAGTACGTGCGTGCGGTCAAGGAGCTGATTTCCGGTTACATCCTAGGCTCGCCCGGCGGCTACCCCGTTTATCTGCGACGATGGACGCGCATGGGACAGATGCGCGACCAGAGTCTCGAACAGCTTCTGATGCTCGGTGAGCCCGAGGCGGTCATCGCCGCCGTGAGCTCACCCGGCCTTACGGAGGAGCTGGCACGTCGTGCCTGGTGGGCCATGGAAGACGCCGAGAACGCCAGACGAATGCTGGAGAATCCGGGTATTGCCCAAAGCGCAATGGGGGCGATATTCGTGGATTACCTCCTTGAGCATCTGCCCTTCGAGACCGAGACCGATACAGTGACGGCCTCGGTCCGACTGATTCTCCAATCCGGTCGGATCGACGATGCCGAGCGCGAAGAGCTCTGGATGAAATCCGCCCGAAAACAAGCCTGTTTGGTGGGTTTCCTCGCCGCGATCCCGGACC
Source organism: Thiohalocapsa sp. (assembly GCA_049670525.1). Classification (GTDB taxonomy): domain Bacteria; phylum Pseudomonadota; class Gammaproteobacteria; order Chromatiales; family Chromatiaceae; genus Thiohalocapsa. The sequence continues at coordinate 11,358 of JBATTL010000139.1, forward strand.
GTCTTCCGCGGCCAGTCCCCGCGCGTTCGGACGCCGACCAACTCGGCGTCGCCCTGCAGGCGGAGATCGATGCCGGCAACGCGGTCGCCCGATTGCTGCGGCGTCTTGTCGGGGCCCAGGGACAGACCTATCTGAAGACCGTTTCCGCTGTGCTGGCAAAGCCACCGAATCAGGATGTGGTCATCGGGGTCTTTGATTGCCTCCGAGATTATTTCGCGCCGGTTCGTCCGGGGGGCGACCCGAGGCTCGTCCTCGACGAACTCGTCACCGACGGCCAGCGGTTCGTGGCTGCAGCGCAAACGCCTGGTCCTGTCCGTGCCTGCCTGGCCGCGGCGCCGTCCATTCACAACGATCTCATCGCAATGCGCATCTTATCGGGCACCGGATATAGTCTGATCCGTCCCGTTCTCAGCGATCCGACCACCCTCGGCAGTCTAATGCGTCGCAAGCTCAGAGCCGTCATCGAACCGCTCCAGGCGCAGATCCAGTGGCTGTGCGGAGACGATTGACGGAGCGCGATCGGGAGGGTTAATGTCGCGCCAAGTCTGGGCCTGGCGCTAGGCGGGCTTTCCGCAAACGGCGACGAGTGGTTCCGCCGCTATGCTCGCGCCCGAACCTGGGCGGCAACCCTCCGATCAGCATCAACACCCGTTCGAGAATGCGTCCGTTAGCCTGCGTCATCTGGTACGAGATTTTCCGGCAATCGCCTAAGAACATGTAACCTGTGTGACTCGAGACCCCCGAGCAAGAGCCGATGCGAGATGGACAAGCAACACAAAACGCTGTCGATGACTCTGCTGATGACCCCCGACATGGCTAATTTTTCGGGCCATGTCCACGGCGGTGCAACGCTTCGTCTGCTCGATCAGGCAGCCTACGCCTGCGCATCACGTTATTCGAACCACTATGTCGTGACGCTGTCCGTGGACCAGGTCTTTTTCCGCGAGCCGGTCCACGTCGGTGAGCTCGTCACCTTCTTAGCCGCGGTGAACTATACCGGTACGACGTCTATGGAGGTGGGGATTCGAGTCTTGACCGAAAACATCATCCACAAGACAACTCGTCATGCGATGACCTGTTACTTCACCATGGTCGCGGTGGACGAGCAGGGCCGGCCGGTGAAGGTTCCGCAGCTCACGATCGAAACCCCGATAGAGCGCCGTCGACACGAGGGCGCGAAGCTGCGCCGGGAATTCAGGCGCGAGATCGAACTCCGGAATCGGAAGATTCGCGATGCGGCAATCTAGCCCGGCTTGTCTATAGAAACAGGCGAGCCTCGGTCAATCCGTTGACGATCGGACTTCGGCCCAGTCAAAGAACTGATACGTTGTTCAAGCTCGGCGTCACTTGTCGGACAGACTCCTAGCGCGTTCGTTCGACCTTGATGAGCGCGACCGGATTGCGCCAATCATATGCCGCAGTGCCCAGGCCGGCAATTCCGTGTACGCCGTTGTGGACGTGCACAAAGCCCTCCGCCTTTTCTATTGCGCGGTCATTTCCACTTTCGGGCCGGCAGGCTGGACCAGGGACATAAGCGCAGCCTTCATTATTCTCTTCGCTGCCAGCATCGTATCCCAGGGCGTAATACATGACACTGGTCCGGCGATATCTGGGCAGGCGTGCGGAATCGATCGCAAAAAAGGCGTCGTTGGTGTTCACCAGCATGCCGACGACGCTCAATACGCCAAATCCGCGCTTGCTGCTAATCTGATACTCCGCCGTTTCCCCTGGAGGCAATGCTGCTGAAGTGGCCTGCGTCTCGGCGACCTGTGGCAGCGTCGACGCCAAGTCGGCAAGTGGTTGTCCGGCTCCGTCTTCCGCAACCGTCGCTAGCTCGGCAAGCGCGGGCTCGCCGAGCGTAAACAGGGCAACGTCTTCCGAATGCGTGACCAATACGGGCGGGCTGAACACCTGACCTTTCGTGAGGTTAGTAATCGTCAAAGTGTATTCCTTCGTCGCACCGCCGCGCCTGTTGTCCGCATGTGCTGCCGACATCAATAGCAGGGCCATCATTCCGGTTGTGACGGCGACAGGTAGGGTGAGTCTCATCATGTTTCTCCAAATGGTTCGAGGTTTAACAACCAAAACGGTAGGGCAGCAACGCGGCCTGGCGCCCCGGGTTGCCCGGAGCCGAACCGGAACCCGCACGGGGAGCCGCAATCAGCCCGAATCGTTGGAGCACCGCAAGCGTTGTCGCTGGAGAGACCGGGGCAGCGGCAGATCTATTTCGCTGTTTGGCGGCTTGATCTACGCGGCGGTGTCCCGGACGGCCTGGGTCGGGTTGCCGACGGACTCCGTGCCCGTTTGTCGCGGTTGGTCGTACCCGCGGGTGTCGGAGTGATGCAGCACCTCGCGACCTTGGGCGAGCAGTGGCTGGCCGTGTCGGTGGCGCTGGTTTCCGCCTTGGTGCTTCCGTTCGTATTGCGGTGGGTTCTTGGCGATTAGGGGGCGAGTCCGTCGCCATCCGGTACATGATTCTGCGGCAATCGCCGAAGCATGCAGGCTCAGCGCAATTGCGGTATCGCCTACTCTTCGACCGGAAACTTCCAGACTACGGGCCCGGCCTGTTTCAGTTGACGCCCAGGTTCGCCAAGCTGCTTGCCGTAGCGGAGCAACTCGATGACATCCGAGCTCACGCGGGGATTGGTAGTGAAGTAGGAATGGCCGAAGGCGTCGGTGCGGTCTCCCTTATAAATCACGATATCGGTATTACCGAGACGTGCGAGGTATTCCTGAGTGTCTTGAGGGATGTCCTCGGCGCGCAGATTCCCAACCCGGTTGTCACTGCGGAACAGGATGCGGGAGACCAG
>JBATTL010000140.1:0-5301 GCA_049670525.1 Thiohalocapsa sp.
GTATAGACGTAATCGAAGGCTGCGTATTCCCGATTGAGAAAGTCGCCGACCGCTAGTTCGAATGCTGTTTTATCCGTACCGGCCGGCATGGAGAGCATCATATTCATGGATACGCGCGAACGTGCGCCGCCCTTCTTCTTATAGGGCGTCTCGCTCGCCGTCGCCAGCTCCCTGCCGTAAAGCTGTATCGCCTCGCGCGGATCAGCATTCTCGCTCGCTGCGCTCAAATGCGAAAATCGGTTTCCATACCGGTCGAAGACTTCGTTATCGCCGTTGCGGCTGATGTAGTCCAAATGCGCGGCGAGCTTCCGCGCCGAGCTGGCGAATGACGTGATCTTGAGCATGACTTGCGGTGCCTCTCTTCCCTTCCCACCATGGGTGCCATGGGGGTTTCCATGAATAGCCTGCAAGATCAGAGACCACCGCCGCTCAACGCTGATCGGTCCCTTCGCTGCGCGCATCTGCGGCAGGATAAAGACGAAGTCGTCATCGATTGATCGCGCGCTCATTGTAAGCGACTTCTGATGTCGTTCAAAGTAACCCGCGCCTCGTTGATGGCGGCGTTGATGTCCTGGGCCAGGTTGCGGTCGAGGCTCACCGGACGCCCTTCGTTGGCGGCGTGGGCGAGTTGGTTGAGGTTGGTGCCGAGACCGCGCAGTTGGGCGGTGAGCTGCACCAGGGTTTGGGTGATCTCGGGGCCAAGGCCGCGCTCGGACTGGAGGCGCTGGGTGGCGGCTTCGAGTAACCAGGCACTGAGGGGTTTCGGACCACGGGCACGGTCGAGCTGGCCCTTGAGCGCGGGGGCGATGCGGAGCGAGTGCACGGGGGATTTTGCCATGGGATCTCGGGGGTGGTGGTGGTGAAAAGGCGAGAAGCCGGCGGCACAAGTGTAATACACTTTGCCTATCCTGCCATCGTCTCTCTTGCAACGATCTGCCGCTGGGTGGAATCACAGTAAGATCATGGCGAATACGCCAGCAAATCGTATTGTGATCCTCGACTATCTGATTAGTACCGGTTACGATTCGTATGGATGCAATCAATCCACGAGTTGTCGGTATGTCAGAAGCAGAAGCTAATCATAAAGGGAGCATGCTCGATGAGGCACGCCAGGGCATACGGAATCTGGCCGCACGACCAGCCGCTCCATCGCTCGCCGCCCAGATCCGCCAGTTGCTGCCGGATATCGAGCAAGCGCAAGCCTGTGGCGTCTCTCGGTCAGAAATTGTTGCCGAGCTGCGCCGTCACGGCCTCGCCGTCTCCGAAACGTATTTTGCAACGGCGCTGTCACGCGCCAGGCGCAAACGCACGCACGCACCAGGGCAACGGACTACCGACCTTGCGCCAGCAGCCGGCACAGGCAACGATCCAGGACCACCACGCCGTGCGAAAAGAGCCGGCCTCGCTATGCCGGAACCCCCACCAACATTCGAATGGGATCCCTTGGAAAGACCGAACATCACTTTCAGCAAGCAGCACAAAGGAGAGAAATGACGGGCAACACTCTATTTGACGATTCAAGGGAAAGGCGGAATTGGAAAGAGTTTTGTGTCCCTCCTTCTTGCGCAATATCTTCGCGAGCGGAATACAGAGGTAGCGATTGTCGATACGGATTCTGTAAACCCGACACTCAGCCAATTTAAAGCGCTGAACGTCCAACACCTGCAACTCTCGCGCGAGCACATGATCGATCCGCGTGCCTTGGACACGCTCATCGCGCACGTGGATAGCGCAGGCGAGAATGCCAGCGTGGTGGTCGACGTGGGAAGCAGCGGGTTCGAAACGCTCATGCTGTACCAAGCCGAAAACCGGCTCTTCGATCTTTTGCAAGCGCGCGGCCACCAGGTGGTGCTCAACACGATTGTTGCAGGAGGACCGGACGCGGAAGAGACAATGAAAGGCGCAATGGCCATCCTGAGTTCCACTCGGGTGCCAACCATTCTCTGGCTCAACGCCCACCTGGGAGCATTGGAAATCGACGGCAATCGCATTGAAGATGCGGATTTTCTGAGCGATAAAGCCAATGGAATCATCGGCACTGTCGTGCTGCACAAACGCACGGAGGCTACATTCGGGAAGGACGTGCACGCGATGTTGACCAAGCGCCTCACCTTCGACGAAGTCATGACAGCATTCGATCTCATGCCCATGACGAGAATGAAGCGCGTCAAGGAGGATGTCTGGTCACAACTCGATGACCTGGCGCTTCCAACGCGCATCGAGAACGCGCAAGAGGCGGCGGGATGAACACTGATGCGTTCCTCGACGAGATGATCGCCGAGGCTGCGAAGACGCAAGGGGTCGTCGTCAAGCGCGACGATCCGCTCATGGCCGCCGTGCTGCTCAACAAGGCCATCCTGCAGCGCTATCTGAACCATGCCATCGGGCCGATCCAGCAGGCCATTGCCGAGGCCGCGACAAGGGCACAACAAGCCATCGCCGAGGCCGTCACGCAGGCCAGGAACGTGGTGAGCGAGCACGCCAGGGAGCAGGCGGCCTATGTCGATCAGGTCATGTTCAAGGACCGCGAGCAGTTCGTCGCCGAGCAGAAGGCGTCCCTGGAGGCATTGGACGGGCGCCTGCTCAATCGCGAGGCGGCGGTGGCGAAGATCATGACGGACATCCTGGAGCAGTCGCGCGTGACCTTTGCCGACGAGATGAAGAAGGCCGTCAAGGAACACACGAATCCGGGCGCTTACAACCCCAATCAGCGACCAAAAAATGCAAAGAAGCGCGCGGCGCTCGGCGCCCTGGCCCTTGGGATCGCGGTGGGGGTCATCGGCACGCTGGGGACACTCATCATTCTGCTGCGCCTCGGGGTGGTCGGCGTCGTCGGAGCAGGACAGTAGGAAAAAGAAAGGTGGCCCCTCAGAGCCGATACGGCGAGAGCCAATCCAAAAGGCTTTCATAGACCCACAGCAGGAGGTGGCAGGCAAAATGAACCCCGAGGCAAACGAACGCCGTTTGGACCACGATGGGCTCGGGTTTCGTGGACAGCGACCAGAAAAGCGCAGAGACAATGACGCCGACGATAGTCAGGCGCGCGATGACGTCGCAGGCCCAAAGCAGGGGCAGACGAAGCCACAGGATGACCACGAAAAGCAGGTGGTGCAGACCCTTGACAAGCCCAACAAGGACTTTGCCGGCAATGGGCGCCGGAGCGCTCCTCGGCATTGCTGGATAGCGCGATGGGAGCGTTAAGGCGTCGCCCTCGCTGGCCTTCAGGATGAGTGGGTTGTGGTCCATGGTGTTCCTCCATCGGATTGAGTACTCAGGTCCTTGTGCGCTTCCCTGGCGCTGGCGATCTTGTCCCCCTGGGCGTCGCGCATGACCTTGGAGTTGCGCGAGCTGGCCTTGGCATCCAGGGCGTAACCATGCCCTGCCGCGTACTCGGTCGGATTGATCTCGCGGCTCAACCCCGGAAAACAGCTAGCGGCCCCGCGCGCGTCTCGCAGCCGGCTGCGACGACCGATCCCGCGCCGGTGCATCAGGTTGGGGAGACTTGCCCAGGCGCTCATACACCGCATCGAAATGCCGGCGAAACGCCTGGCGCTGCGCCTCGGACAGCGGCGGCATCCGCTTCTCAATCAGCGCCACCGCCATCGCCGTCGCCAGCTCGGGGTCCGCGCTTGCCCCGCTCGGGATCTGCGTAGCGACCGAAGCCGGCGAAACCTGCCGTGCCTCATCGACAACCAGGACGTTCCACACCCGCCGCTCGACCAGCTCCTTTTTCTTGTAAGACACATCCCCCTTCGCATCCAAGACGGGGCGATCAACCGCCACCGACTCCGTTCCCAAGCGCTCAAGAGAAACCCGGTCCCCGCGAGCGACCGCTGCCTGCTCGATGGCCTTCTGCAAGCCAACACCCCAATGCGTGTGCTCCTGGCCATCGGCGGCGCGCAAGGTCACGAAGAAGCTCTCGGCATTTGCGCGGTCATGCTGATACGGGGCCGAACCCAGAGCGACGACGACCCCCAGGAACGGGTCGGACGAACGATCGGAAACAGGCCGCTTCGATCCATCCGAGCGCGCAGGATGGCCGTCCGGGGAGGCGCTTTGCGCAAGAACGGCGGTCTCGCCGCGCGTGGGCAAGTAGCCAAAGACACCGATGCCGCGCTCGGAGGCGGCCGTCCAGACCGCACGGCGGAACGCCGCCGATCCGCGAACCCGAACGCACGACCAGCCGCGCTGCTGCGCCAGCTCGATAATCGCCGTTGCGGTCATGACCGAATCATCGCGCGCGCGAAACGACTGGCCCCGGCTGGAGAAAGCCAGCACATCCGGGCGCTGCTTGTAGTAGAAAGCGCCGCGACTTTCCACGAAGTGGCGGGTGACATAGACAGGCGTTTGCGCAGCCGGCTTTGACGCAACGCTGTCGTCCGGCGTGACTGAAGGCGCAGCAACCGCCTGGATCACCGCGTTGGGTTCCTCACGGCTGCCCGCCGCAGCGCGTAGCGAGCGCCAGCGGGGCGAGGACAGATCCGGCACCGGGATATCCGGGGGCACCACCGAGGACCAGAAGGAACGGAAAGCCGCACGATCGGACTGAAACAACTGATCGGCCGCGACCCAGAACGAAGGATCGAAACCGAAGGCATCGCCACCCCGCGTGCGAACGCATTGCCAGTCCGTGGCGTTCAGATAATCGGACAAACGCGCGCGCGCGACCTCCGGGGTATCCGGGAGGGCCGGAATATCCAGTGGTAAGGGTTCGCCCAGGGCTCGCCACCACTGCCCGCGTAGACCGGGATAAGTGGCGTCGGTGGAGAACAGGCGGGAGGCTTCGTTGGCAACCGGGTCGTAGCGCTCCAGGACGACGGGATCGCCATCCAAAAACGCGCGCTGCGCCTGCACCAGATCCTGCGCAGCGCGCCAAGCCTCGGAGGCGGAAGCGAAGCGCATCGCCTGGCGGGCATCGTCCAGCCAGGGATCTGCTGCATCGGGGCCAACGAAAAAGAGCCCGGATGGCGCGCTCAGCACGATCGTGCGGCTTTCCATGACCTCGTTCATTCGGTGCCCGCCTGTTTGCTGGCGATGCCGGCGAGCGCTCCCGGCGCAGTACCGGCGTCGGTTTCCGCACAGCTCCCACCCTGGTCCTTGCACCAGCTTCCCGCCGCATAGTCGCCGGCAACCCACCGATGGCTGCAGACCTGTCCGACGCCCCCGGTCAGGTCACGCTCATACCGGCAACGCTGCACCAGCTTCGGCGGCTTCTCGTCGGTCAGCTCCGCATAATAGTGGCCGCACAGGCGCCAGGCCGTCGGGCTGTCACCGCGACACGAAATCCCTTGGTCCGTTTGC
>JBATTL010000141.1:0-17873 GCA_049670525.1 Thiohalocapsa sp.
TCGGCGATGCCGACGTCGAAGTAGCGCTCGGGATAGCGCTTCGCGAACTCGACCAGCCCGGAGCCTTCGCGCATGGCGGGCGTGATGGCGAGCAAGCGTTGGTCTTGCTCGGCGGTGTCGCAGAGCCAGTCACCGAAGATTTGGGTATAGCTCTTGCCGCCGCTCTTGCTCGCCGCCGTCGTGTTCTTGTGCAGCGCGCCGGTCTTGCGGTCGAACGGCGTGACGCCGTGATATACGGTCGGGGCGTGTTCGGCGGGCTCGAATCCGTGGCCTTTTTGTGTAACCAGATGCAGCAGCCGTGGGCCGGGCATCTTTTTCATGTTCTTAAGCGTGGCGACGACGGCGTCGATATCGTGGCCGTCAATGGGCCCGATATAGTTGAAGCCGAGTTCTTCGAAGTAGGTGCTGGGCAGCACCATGCCTTTCATATGCTCTTCCCAGCGACCCGCCAGTTGGCGCAACTGCGGCATCCCAGCAAGCGCGCTCTTACTGCCTTCGCGCATTCGGGTGTAGAACCGACCGGAAAGCAGCTTGGCCAGGTGGCTCCTAATCGCACCCACCGGGGGGCTGATGGACATATCGTTATCGTTGAGGATGACCAGGACATCCGGGTCAAGCGGGCCACCGTGGTTGAGGGCCTCAAATGCCATGCCGGCACTGAGTGCACCGTCCCCGATGACGGCGATGACTTGCCGTCGCTCGCCTTGGAGCTTGGCGGCGATGGACATGCCGAGCGCGGCACTGATGGAGGTGCTGGAGTGCCCGACGCCGAAAGTGTCGTAGTCACTCTCGCTGCGCTTGGGGAAGCCGGACAGCCCGCCTTTCTGGCGCATGCGGTCCATGCGCGCACGCCGTCCGGTGAGGATCTTGTGCGGGTAAGCCTGGTGGCCAACGTCCCAGATCACCCGATCGTGCGGTGTATCGAAGACGTAATGCAGCGCAATGGTCAGTTCCACCACTCCAAGACCAGCGGCCAGGTGGCCCCCGGTGCGCGAAACGCTGTCGATCAGAAACGCCCGCAACTCCTCCGCCAGCGGCTCCAGCTGCGCCGCGCTCAGCCTGCGCAGATCTGCCGGGCCGTCAATCCCGCACAGCAGGGGGTAGGAAGGGTCGGCGGGACTGCGCTGATCGGTCATTTTTCTGGATTCCGTGAGAGTGGGCGACGATTGTCAATCTTAGTGCAAGGGTCCCGGTTGCGGGCACCAAAGACCTTGCCCTCGATCAAACAAAGGTCCTGAACCGCACTGTTCTCCAACAGGCCGGCACCCATCGCGCAGGCGCCGACCCAAGGGCATCGGCCAGCCGGCCGCGAGACGGTATCCGTCCGGGCAACGGTGCAAGCTGCTCAGCGCACCGCCTCAAACGCCCAATCTATTGACCGACAAAACCAAAAACGCAGAGAATACAGCAATTGGCCGTTTTCTCTGCGTAAAAATGCGGAATGGGCTCGGCGCTGGGCCGACCCCGCTCCGCCACCGGTTCTTGGCGAACCGGAATCACACGATCGACATCACCTGCGAGACCAGCTGAGCTGCATCGGCCGCGGCGGGGCCGCCGAGCCAATTGAAGTCAGCGCTGCTGAGCAGGATGAAGTGGATCAGTAGGGCCAAGACGGCCAGGAAGCCGAAAAGGGCGATCAGGGCTCTGCGCGGATCGAAGATTTGCCAAACTTTATGCATGAGTTATCTCCTATGCATGGGGCGGGACGTCGCAGATTCCTGCGTACTTCCCGATAGTTGAACTGAGTTTTACCGGAATGACGCAGCTATTACAGCCACGGACGCCAGAGCCATGCCAGTAGGTGCGCGAATGCCGCGACGCCAATGAAACCGGTCATGCTCTGTACGAAGATCCCGTGAAACTCTTGGGCCTCTTCTTCGCTCAATCCAGTCATGCTTTTGTCAGCCATGGAATTAACCTCCAGTTTTCACGTCAGGCCTCTCGGCCGTTTACCGCGATGATCCCCCGCGGCGGGGTTGCCCAACAGGGCGTCGTGACGACGGATGGTCGATCCAGCGTCAACAGGCCGTAGAGCGGCATGCGTCACGCGCAAACAGTTGCTCGAATGCGCGTCTGCTTGCACTGTGCCACGGCTCTTCAATTGATGTTGCGTGCGGGCGGCATTGCCGACATCTGCGCGGCCGGGGCAACGGCCTTGGATGTGCTGATCCAGTTGTAACCCGGCGACATCAACAAAATGAAGTGGATGAACAGCGCCAGCACGGCCAAGAAACTGAACAGTGCCATTAGGCTGCGGCGAGGATCGAAGATCTGCCAAATACGATGCATGATTGTACTCCTTGGGGGGCACATAGAGTGCTGGCCTGGGGCCAGTCACCCGAGTGACCCTTGATGAATGTCAATAGGATCTGCGTCAGGCCTACAGCCAGGGACGCCAGAGCCATGCCAGCAGGTGCGCGAATGCCGCGACGCCGATGAAACCGGTCATGCTTTGAACAAAGATGCCGTGGAATTCCTGAGCCTCTTCTTCGCTCAGTCCGGTCATGCTCTTGGCTTCAGCCATTGGTGTTACCTCTGTATGTCAATTTCGACCTTTCGGCCATCACTACTGTCTGCTGCGGACAGGGTGGTCCTTCACCCGGGTGGTCGTCCTATCGAGGAGCCGGTGCCGGCGGATACTGCAGCGGGGCCGGCGGGTACTGCATCATTGCAGGGGGTGGATACTGCATCTGCACCGGCGCCGCCTCCGCCTCGACCGCTGCCGCAGGCGCCTCCGCCGATTGCGAGTCGCCAGCCGGCGCGGTATCGGCTTCCACTGCGTCTGCCTCTGCCGGTGCTGCTTCGACCGGAGCCGGAACCGGCATACCGGAGGGTTCGGCCTTCGCCTGCACCTCGACCTCAACCGCCGGATTGGCTTCCGCAGCTGCCTTGATGGCCTCAAGACCACCCTCCGGCAGTGGCTGTGCCAAGGACGGATAGTCCTTCAACATAGACGCTCCATACAGCGGCTTGTAGGCACCCTGATGGCAGGTCGCGCAGTAGACCTTGTACGGGTCGCCGAGCGGGCCCTTGCGAGTATCCGGCAGCACTTCGCCAAGCGGTGTCACATAGTCATTGTTCAGCTCACGCACGTGACGAATGGCGTACCAAGCGGTCGTGCGCTGGGGGGTACTTTGATCCCAGGCAAAAAACGACCGTGAATTGTGGCAATAGGTACAGTTGACACCCAATGAATCCGAAATGTTCATCATCAGGCCATAGGTCCATTCAGCCTGTTTGATGGACTGGCGGTTACCCTGGGGCAACACCGTATCCCCGATCACGCGTATGTCGTTGTCCGCGGAGAGGAAGGGCGTGAACGGATCGTAAGGCAACGACGCATAGGCCACCGTCTTAGCTGGGCTGTTCTGCCCTGTCGGTGCCATCATCGACGGCTGACCTGGGCCCGGATCAGTGGTCCATACGTACTCCGGCACCGGCTTGCCGCGATGGCAGGTGTAACAGGTAACGCCGGTGTCCGCCACATGGTCCTTCCAGTTGGCATTCGTATCCTGGGTCATCTCAAGCATGCGCCTCGAGACGACTTTGGTATAGATGCCGTCATACTCGAAGCCTTCGTTCACATGACAGTAGTAGCAGCCCTCTTCGGGGGCCACCCAGGTAGTCATGGCAACCATGAGCCGGTTGAATTCACCGACCGTCAGCTCACCCAAGACCTGAACGTTCTTGTACAGGTCTTTGGCCTTCGGACCACCCGGTGATGCCGCCGGGACCGCTTCCGGAGGAACGTTCGCATCCAGCGAAGCCTGCAGCAAACGCGGGTTGTAGTTGGTATGCATGCCAACGCCACGGTACCCGTTCTGCACGACATCGGGGGCGGGCATCTCGCAGCCGGTGATGAACGCCGAGGCGCTCAAGGCCACGAGGACCAACGCTTTACGATCAAGCCATTTCATTGCGACACCCCCTGCAACAGGGTGGGATCCTGAAGGTTCAGTTCAGACGGATAAGGAGCGACCAAGCCGTGCTTGATACCCCACAGGTACCAGTTCTCCACCACGGTACCGGTCAGCAGGATGCCGATACCGGCGGTGATCACCGTCAGGACCGCGAACCACCATGCCCAGCGATGGATCGACTCCATCGTGGCGTTGAAGCCCATGGTCCAACGCCACAACAGGGCCGCGCGTTCGGCCGCCGTGCCACGATCGGTGATCTGATCAATCTCGCGGTCTGCGCCGTAGCGGGACGCGGCCAGGATCGTGCCACCGTGCATCGCGAACAATACGGCAGAGCCGTAGAGGAAGGCGATGGACAACGCGTGGAAGGGGTTGTAGTAGAAGTTGCCGTAACGGATCGAGATTGCCGCGGTCCAGTCCAGGTGCGGGAAGATGCCGAACGGCACCGCCTCACCCCAGCTTCCCATCAACACCGGGCGAATGAAGCCCAGGCTCAAGTAGAAGAAGATCGCCGCTGCAAACGCCCAAGCAACGTGGGTACCGGTACCAAGGACGATCGCCCGCTGGTAGGTCCGGATCCACCAGAGAATGATGGACGTGGTCAGAAAAAAGCCGGCCATCAGCCACCAGCCGCCGTCACCGAGTGGCGGAATGCTGAGACCGTAGGACGGGGGTGGCGGCTCCAGCGCCAACCAGAACAGGTTCCTGACGAACTCGATCGGACTCCAGTTCACCGATGCGAGCATGTTGAGACCAATGATCTCAAAGGCGACAAAGCCGCAGATCAACGACGCGATGCCGGCCCAGCCCAAATAGATCGGTCCGATCTGCGCATCGCCGATCTTACCGATCCAGTAATTGAAGAACGGTGTACCGATTCGCGGCAGTTCGCCTTTCGGCAGGTCAACACCGGGATAGGCCGGCTCGCGGACTTGCACCCGCGTAAAGATGTTTAGATATTCAGCCATGATGGTGTCCTCTCATTACCAGATCGGCAGCTCGAGCCACCAGTTCCACCATTCCGGCCAACCGCGGGTCCAGAATGGGCCGCTGATGACGATGCAGACGGCGCTCCAGAAGGCAGCATTGATGGCCAGGAACCAACCCAGACGATGGATACCGAGAGCGCCAATGGAGTAGCCGACCAAATCCCGGAAAAACGTGTTCTCGTGCTCACCGGTCTTGACCGGCTCACCCTTGGCGGGATTGGTCATCGAAAGAATCAGCGATCCGTGCAACGCCAGCGCCAGCGCGTTCGTGAAGAAGAACGTGATAGCCAACATGTGTGCCGGGTTGTAATGGAAGTGCAGGAACTGGTAGCCAACGTTCGACACCCAGTCCAGGTGGCTGAAGATGCCGTAAGGGAAGCCATGACCCCATGCGCCCAACAGAACCGGCCGGATCACGGTCAAGGTGACGTACGCAAGGATCGCGAAGCTAAAGGCGAAGGGCACATGCAGCCCCATGCCCAGCTTGCGCGAAATCTCGACCTGGCGCAGGGCCCATGAGACAAAGGCGCCGATGGCGCAGATCGTGATGATCTGCCACAACCCGCCTTCCATAAGTGGGGCCATTCCCAGGCCGTAGCTTAGATCCGGCGGGGCAATACTGATCCGCCAGAGATTCCAAGTGGGCCCCATGGCCGCACCCCAAACGATCAATAAGGTACCGAGAGTGGCGAAGAAGACTGTTGTGATCCCGAAGAAGCCGACGTAGAACGGCCCCACCCAGAAATCAAACAGATCCCCCCCAACCAAGGTACCGCCGCGTACGCGGTATTTTTTCTCAAAACTCAGCATGGCCATTTGTGATTCCTCTGCTTGGAAGGCGCGCTGCGAGGCGGCCTCCTCGTAGCAAGCTCGGCGACGGGCGGCGCGACAGCACCGACTCCGTCGTCATGCGAACAGGCCCTTACATCTGCTGCGGGGCAACCTGCGCAGAAGGCGACGCGACAACGGTTGGGATGCCGTCTTCAAGCCAGTTGAACTCCGTCGTGCTGAGCAAGATCATGTGGATGCCCAGACCGAGCACGGTCAGGAACACAGCTAGGCCAATCAGCGCAGTGCTGGGTTGGATTAGCGTCCAAATCTTATGCATTTTGTCGTTCATGTCTTTACTCCCATCTGTATATCGGACGATTGCGTCGTCAGCATCCTGAAGCGACGCGGAAGAAGATGCGCTGCGGCTTGTGGCTTACAGCCAGGGACGCCAAAGCCAAGCCAGGATGTGGGCAAAGATCACGACACCGAAGAATCCGGTCATGCTTTGCACGAAAATGCCGTGGAATTCCTGGGCTTCTTCGTCGCTGATACCGGTGATGCTTTTGTCATTTGCCATGGATTAACCCTCCAGTCAGTTACAAAGGGTCGTCAGGCCGTCGGCGCCGTCAGTGCGTCGAAGGGGTGCCGGGGCAGCACCCCGGTCGAGCAGCCGTCTCATGCGTGACAGCGGCAGGGCCTGGCGAGTATATGGCCGCCGTGTGGAGCTTGAGTGCGCCCCATCACGGAAGCCCCGAATCACGGTGGCGAACCGCTCGACCGTCCTGTAATTGGACCTGGTCATGCAGCGCGCCCTCCGCGCTGCGCGTCCCTGGTTTGGGATACGCGCGAAACTGTTATCCGATCTTCGCCGGCTTCGCGGGCCGCGCGCTCGGTTGCGTCGCGCAGCTGCTTGGCCGCAGAGATACGGGTGAGCACCGGGGTGGACTCCAAAATCCTGTCCAACATCTGCTTGGCGTCCTGGTCCCAAGGCAGTTCTCGGTGCAGCCGCGACGGCGTTGCCTCGACCTTGTCCAGGTCGGTGCCGAGCGGAAGAATATTGAATAGGGCGTCGAACAGGGCGTTGCAGACCTCCTGGATCAGGTAGGTCGCTCCGGAATAGCCCATGAACGGCGTGCCGGAATGGCGTCGGATGATGGCTCCGGGCAGCGACGCTGGGATGAAGGTTCCGCGTCCTCCGGCCTCCGCCAGATACATACGCTCGTTGTAACCGCCAAACGTGATCAGCGGCGTGTTGTCGTGGATCGCCGCGCGCACCGCGTCATTGTCCGGCTTGCTGCCCGGGCGACGAGCAAAGGCGAAATTGCATGGCAGCCCCATCTCCTCCTCCAGGAAATGGCGCAGGCCGCGGGCGTAGGTCTCGGTGGCCGCGATGCCAAAGCTCGCGGTTCCGAAGAAGTCCTGCGTGACCGAGCGCCACAGGTCCCAGATCGGCTTAATGGTCGTGTGCTTTTCACGCTCGATGAACGGCTCGGGATCCAGGCCGAGTAGCTCGCCCAAGGCTTGCAGGAACTTGGTGGTACTGTGCAGACCGATCGGAGCCTGCAGGTAGGGCTTTTCCATCGCCTCGCACAGCTTGCGGCCGAACTCGCGATACATACAGACGTTGACATCGGCATCCACCAAGCGCGGGGTGTCGTCCAAATGCGTCCCCAAGGGGAAGGTCATGTTGACCTCGGCGCCGATGCCCTCGATCAGGCGACGAACCTCGGCTAGGTCCGACCAGGTATTGAACATCCCGTAGATCGGGCCGACGATGTTGACGCGCGGCTTATCGCCCTCTTTCCTCGCCTTCGGCTTCGGCATCTTGCCGGCCTTCTTTCCATACTGGGTCCAGAGCCACACCATGGCGCGATCGGCACTCTGCCACTGGTCTTCATCGATGGTACGCGGCAGGAAGCGCTGGATACCCGTACCCGCGGGGGTGACGCCGCCACCGATCATCTCGGCAATTGACCCGGTCACAACGACCGCGGGCTTGTTTTTATCGAGCGCCGCAAAGGCGCGGCGCATGGCACCCTCGGTGCCTTCCTGACCCAGTTCTTCCTCGCCGAGGCCGGTGACGACCACCGGCAGCTCGTGCGGCGGCAATGCATCTGTGTAGTGCAAAACCGCCGTAACGGGCAAGTTCTCGCAACCCACCGGGCCGTCGATGATCACCTGCATGCCCTTCACCGCGGTGAAGACATAGACCGAGCCCCAGTAGCCGCCAGCGCGATCGAGATCCTGGATGAGCATCAGGCATCTCCTCCTGGGCCCAACGCGACATTCGCCGTGGCGGTCTTACTCACTACCCGTTTGGCAGGCGCCTTCTTGGCCGGGGTCTTCGCGGGCCGAGGCTCGGGCTTACGCTCCCAGATGCCGGCGGTTTCACCGGTACCGACACCGTCGAAAAAGGCCGTCATGCGATCAAACCGCTGCTGCCCGGTCAAAGCCGAATTCACCACCTGCGCAAGCGAACCGGCGCCGGCGGCCCCCATCAGCGGACGCGCCGAGATCAGATTGGTGAAGTAAAGGGAAGGAATCGACAACTGCTTGGCATGCTGCACGACCGGAGTCGTGCCAATCGCGAGATTCGGTTTGATCGCATCGACTGCTGACTTGTCCTGCTCCAGCGAGGCGCGGAACTGGATGGTCACGCCACGGGCCTCAAGCCACTCGCGGTCGGGATCGGACCATTGCGTCCTGGGTGCAGCGGTGCCAACGTAGGGGACATTGGCGCCGCTTTCGATCAACAACCGCGCAACCAGCAGCTCCGAACCCTCGTAGCCGGAGAGCGTGATGGTGCCATTGATCGGCATCTGGTCCAGCGCCCCGCGGATCATCGGCAAGAAGCTGTTCTTGGCCGCGGCGATCTTATCCTCGGCAACGTTGCAGGCTTTGCCGATGGCGTCGAGCCAAGCCGCAGTGCCATCGTGACCCACCGGCGCGGAGCCGATGATGGCGCGACCGGCGCTCTGGAATTCGCGAATGGAAGCGGTGTAATAGGGATGGATGGCCGCAACGGCAGCACAATCGAATGACGCATACAGCTCGCGCCACTCACGCGTAGGTACCACCGGACCGGCAGCCAGCCCCAAGGGCTCGAGCAGCATGCCGATACCGACCGGGTCGGCGGGAAACATCTCGCCCAGCAGCGTGATCGTCGGATTGTCTGTACGCTCACCACGCGGAGCCTGCACGGGGCCGGTCTCGGCCTCGCCGCGAGCGTATTTCAGCATCGCACCGGATAACACGTCCTTGGCCTCGGCATGGGTTGGGACGCCGAACCCGGGCACATCAATACCGATGATGCGAACACCATCAATCTCCTTCGGCAAGAGCCGCAAAGGCACGCCGGAGGCAGTGGGTACGCAGAGGTTGGTGACCACAACGACATCGTACTTGTCCGGATCGGCTAGCTTGTAGACAGCCTCCCGCACATCTTCGAACAGCTTCCCAGTAACCAAGGTCTCCGAGTTGAACGGCACATAGCCGACCGAGCGCTTGGCACCGTAAAAGTGAGACGTGAAGGTCAATCCGTAAACACAGCACGCCGAGCCACAGAGCACGGTGGCGGTGCGACGCATGCGCAGTCCGACGCGAAGAGAACCAAACGCGGGGCACATGCTCTGAGGTTGATCATGTGGCCCGGTCGGATAGTCGGCGGCATAACGTTGCAACAACTCGCTCTGACCCGCGGCTTCTGCGGCTCGGCGTAACTCGGCGGCGCCGGCATGACAGCCGACGCCATCACCAGCGACCCGCGCCTGCTCGGTAGCCGAAGCAGGATCTCCCTGCTCGGGACCTGCGGCATCTGCACGCGCGACGGTCTTATTGATTGCTATGACGTTCTCATTCGAGAGCGGCGCGTTACCGCTGCCGTCGTAGACGACTTCGGCGACGTCACCAGACGCAAAGTTGGATTCGTGATCAGTCATTTAGAGCACCTTAGGCCTGCACCTGAACCGCATGAATCAAACTTCGTCATAGACGACTTCCAGCGACGGTTTGTGGATTTCTGACTTGCCGCACATATCTTCAATGGTCGCCGACTGAAGCACGACATCGCGACCGACCGCATCGCTTGCGAACAGGTCCAGCAGCCCGTCTTGGGTAAGGGGCGTCGGCCGCATCGGCGGCGCCTCGGCGACGTTGGTGCTGAGTTCCTCAAACAACGGCCCCCATTGCCCACTGGGGGTGCCAATAATCTGGTAATTAGCACTCTTGCGGCGAATGTCGTCGTCCGCAGGGATCGCCGCCAGCACCGGAATACCGACCGCGTCGGCAAACGCCTTGGCCTCCCCTGTGCCATCGTCCTTGTTGATAACGATGCCGGCAACGCCGACATTGCCACCCAGCCCGCGGAAATATTCGACCGCAGAACAGACGTTGTTGGCCACGTACAAGGATTGCAGATCGTTGGAGCCAACGACGATGACCTTCTGACACATGTCGCGGGCGATCGGCAGACCGAAACCGCCGCAAACCACATCGCCAAGAAAATCAAGCAGCACGTAGTCGAAGTCCCATTCATGGAATCCAAGACTCTCGAGCAGTTCAAAGCCATGGATGATTCCGCGGCCACCGCAGCCACGGCCGACCTCGGGTCCGCCCAACTCCATCGCGAAAACGCCATCGCGCGTAAAGCACACATCGCCGATTTTCACGGCGTCACCGGCGGCCTTCTTCTTCGACGAGGTCTCGATAATGGTCGGGCAGGCCTTGCCGCCGAACAGCAGGGTCGTCGTATCGCTTTTGGGATCGCAACCGATCAGCAATACCTTTTTCCCTTGCTGCGCCATCATGTAGGACAGGTTCGCAAGGGCAAAGCTCTTGCCGATGCCGCCCTTTCCATAGATCGCGATGATCTGCGTGGTCTTCGCGGCCTCCGAAACGGGGGCGGTCTGTCCCGGCAGACCTACGTTGATGGCCGTGGCGATGCTCGCCGCTGCATTACCCATTCGCTCCACTCCAATCTAGAATCATTTTTAGGCAGGTCGGATCATTGAAGGCCGTCTCGTACGCAGTTGCTGCGTCGGCGACTTGGCTTCGGTGGGTTATCAGACCTTCTAGAGACAGGCGTCCAGCCTCAAGCAGTTCCTTGACCGCGGCCAGATCGGGCTCACGGAACTCGGCCGCAACCCGCAAACGCAGTTCGCGCATGAAGGCCGGCGGGAAATTGAATGACAACGGCGCCTCGTAGAAGCCAGCCAGCACGATCTCGCCGCCAGGCGCAAGACGCCCGATCAGTGAATCGAGCAGCGAGCCGTCGCCGCTGACGTCATAAATGGCGCGATAGTCGCGGCGGGCGTCGTTCGATGGATCGACCACGTCATAGCCCACAGCGCCCTCGGCACGCACGGGATTGGTCTCCCAAACCACCGGCGGCGGCGCATCCTGGGCAACAGCGATACGCGCCAACAGCCGGCCCAATACGCCGTGACCAATGATCAGATCCGGCTGCGTCTTCGCGGAACCGTCGGCGTTATCGCCGCTGCTGGCGTGATAGGCGGTGGCGGCCAGCGCCATCAGCACGCCTTGCTCACCGAGGCTGTCCGGGATCGGCAGCAGCTTGGCGCCTGCGGCGATCAGACGGGACGCAGCGCCCCCGAACAGTCCCTTGACCTCGCCGTAGCAGCGGGCACCGGGCACGAACACCAGCTCATCGACGCCGCGCCCGCTCTCGGCACCGGCCTCGACAACCCGACCGACCGACTCGTAACCCGGCACGAGCGGATAGCCCATGCCCGGAAAAGGCGGCATGCG
Organism: Thiohalocapsa sp.; assembly: GCA_049670525.1. Taxonomy (GTDB): domain Bacteria; phylum Pseudomonadota; class Gammaproteobacteria; order Chromatiales; family Chromatiaceae; genus Thiohalocapsa. Next base: position 11,447 of record JBATTL010000141.1, read on the forward strand.
CCCGGTCCACAGCAGTCGTTCGGTGCCGGTGCTGATCCCGCTCCACGCGATATCCACGACGCATTCCGCCGGCGTCGGCGGCGTCAGCGCGAGCCGCTTGACGGCCAATCGCTGGGGCTCTTCGAGCACCACGGCGAGGGCGGACATGTCAATGGATGAGGTCACGGATCTGTGATCGACTTCTCGATTTGTTCGCTTGTTCGGGTTGGTAGCGTAGTGTCAGTCTAGCTTGACCAGGATAGATGTCAATAATTATTTACAGTGATTGTGTCAACATCACTTGGCACTAACGCGAGCATCAAATTCGGGCCAACGGCGCGGACATTAGGCTTCTGCAACAGTCAGAACCGAAGGCGCGACAATCGTGACCAATCCGCAAAACGAACCTTGCAGGTCGGTCAGGCCGCATTGGCGACCAGCAGCCGCGTCTGCATCGGCCGGCGAGTGCGCACCAACCTTATCTGATCGAAACCGGCCTTTCGCAGCATCGTCTTCAGCTCCCGTGGCGGGCGCGGCCGGCCGCTGCCCATCGCCAGCAGATACAGGCCGAAATAGGCATCGCCGATGGACTCGGCGCCCGGCGTCTCGGACATCGGCTCGGTAATCAGCAGCGTGCCGCCCTTTTGCAGCGCGTCGCGCACCGCGCGCAGGATCACCATGGCACCGTCGTCGTTGTGATCGAGGATCACGCGAACCAGCGAGATGATGTCGGCGCCGCCGGGGAGTGAGTCGGTCTTGAGGTTGCCCCCGACAGCCCGTGCGCGTTGACCGAGCCCTGCTTGATCGAGGTTCCGCTCGGCCCGCTCCACAACCGCGGGCAGGTCGAAGAGCATCAAATCCAGGTGCGGCCAGCGCGCGCCGGCCTGGATCAGGAACCTACCCTCACCGCCACCCACATCCATCAGGCACCTGTGGTCACGCAGCGAATAGGCGTCCAGCGTGTCCTCGGCGACGAGACCCGTGGAGGCGGACATCAGCGTGCTGTAGTCTGCGACGCGCTCATCGCCGTCGGCTGCGGGATCCTGCGAGCCCGCGTAGGACCAATAGCGGCCGAGCTCGGTCTGCTCAACCTCGCCGCGAAACAGGGCCAGCGGGTCAGCGAGATCCTGGTAAAGCATACGGTGGTGCTTAACCATCGCGGCTATGCCCGGATTACCGGGCATAGCGATGCCGTGCCTTCCGAGACCAAAGCGTTCAGAGCCCCGCCGCTCAAGCAGATCCACCGCGACCGCGGCGCGGAGCAGACGGTCGGCGGCGACCTCGGACATCCCCATGGGGTCGGCCAGTTCGGCGGCCGTCATGGGTCCATCGGCAAGCCTGTCGAACAGTTCCAGCTCGACGCAAGCGTAGAGGATCTGCGAATAGACGAAACCAGCGGTGATATCGAACAGCTCCCGCGCACGGCGATCGGCCACCGGTCTGGTCAACGGGAAGTCCGCGGCCCAGCGCTGAAACTCGGCGCTGGCCATCATGCGGTCGCGCCAGTTGCGCCAGCGTTCGATAAAGGGAAACTGCACCTGTGGTCCTATCTAAATAGAATGTCTTGAGCCAAAAACGCGCGGAGTCCCGCACGCTCAGCGCAACCGCTGCGCCAACTGTTCCGGCAACAGCCGTTGCATCTCGCCGTTGACCAGCGCGCGCAAATCGTCAGCGCCGGGGCAATCCGGAATCGACTCGGTAGCGCCGGTGACGAGATCCTTCAAACGATCTAGCGCCCCGTCCACACCCAACTCGGCCGCTGCGCTCGGACGATCATGGGCGGCGTCCTGCCCCACCGGCTTGCCCAACTCATCGGCACTCGATGCAACATCGCGCAGATCGTCCGCCACCTGATAGGCCAGCCCTAAGTTCTCGCCGAGTGTCCGCCAGGGAGCCGGGTTCATACCCGCCGCCGCAGCGCCGGCCTCGGTGGCGGCGGCGAACAGCGCCGCCGTTTTCTCGCGGTGATAGGCCGTCAGGTTCACGTCGGATTCGCACTCCCAGGCCTGACCGGCGACGATGCCGTGGCTGATGCCAACCGCACGACCGACAATCATCGTCAGCGGCGCAAGTCGCTCCGGATGGCGCAGCGTACTCCAGGCCAGATTCTCGAAAGCCAGCACGATCAGTCCATCGCCCGCCAAGACAGCCAGCCGCTCTCCATACGCGCGATGCACGGTCGGCTGACCGCGGCGTGTGTCGGCATCGTCGAAGCAGGGCAGATCGTCGTGTACCAGTGAAGCGCAGTGCAACAGTTCCAGCGATGCGGCGGCGGCATCGGAGACGCTAGGGGCATCATCACCACAGGCATGCGCGACGGCGAGGCACAGCCGCGGTCGGACTCGCGAGCCCGGCGTAAACACTGCGTGACGAACTGCCTTCGCCAAGAGCGGCGGGCAGCCGTCGCCGATGCCCTTCGACACGACAGCTTCAAGGGCTGCGTCGATGCGTTGCAGGACATCCATCGGTCGGTTGCGTCTCCTGCATGCGGGCCATTAGTCGACCCAGGCTGTAAGCGGTGGTTGCCACGAAAAAGTGTCAGCTAAGATAGACAGTCGCCCCTAGTCAGTCAACGCCCGACGGACCCGCAAGAATCGAGCAATCAGTGCGTTAGCGTCGTTGCACCGACCCAATCCTTCGTTTACGTGCGCCAAGTCAATTTCGGTCAAAGCTTGACCTAGGCTGAAGGGAGCAGCCAAGAGACCCTGCTTTTCCGCAGCACGGGTTGGACACCCGCTCGGACCCCAGGAGATGGCTGCGTTGGCCACGCGCACGACATCAGTGCGGCACGACCGACAAGTACAGATGGCGCATGATTGCGTTTGAGCGGCGCAAGCGCGGTATTGGCGGATTTTGCGATCAGGCGGCGGATGCGGTGTACGGCCGAGGAGGTGCATCGACGACAGCGGAGACGACCAGATCACCCCAAACGTTAAGCGCGGTGATCGGGTAGTCGAAGAAACGATCCACGACCAGATAAAGAGCCAGATAGGTCTGCGGCAGCCCCAGCATATCAAGCATAAAGGCCATCATCGCGATGCCGCCGCCGGGGATGCCGGCGGTACCCGCGCTCGACGCCATGGTCAGCAGCACGATGGCAAGTGCCTGGGCCATCGACACATCGACGCCGGCCAACTGCGCCATGAAGATCAGCAGGATCGACTGATAAAGCGCCGAGCCATCCATATTGAGTGTCGCACCTAGGGGCAGCGTGAAACTCGTGGTCTGGGGACTCACGCCTGCATTGCGTTCCAGCGACCGTTTGGAGACCGGATAGGTCGCGGAACTGGACGCCGTCGCGAGCGCGGTCACCAATGCGGCGCGCACCTGCCCGAAGAACGCGAGCGGGCCACGCCCGCTACCCCAGTACAGCAGCAGTGGCAGGAATACCAATGCATGCAGGAAGGCGGCCGTCAGTACAGCCCAGATGAATGGGCGCAGCCTGAACACGCCGTCCCAATCAATGTCCGCCAGGCTGGCGTAGACCAGTGCCGCGATACCGATTGGTGCCAGCTTCAGCAGCACAGAGAGCATGCGCATCAACAATGCGTTGACGGAGTCGGCGCCAGCGCAGAGCCATTGACGCCGTGGCGCGTCCAGCCCGCGTGCCGCCAAGGCCGCGAAGATCGCGATGACGACGACATGCAGGATGTTGCCATCGGCGAGGGACGCAAACAGATTGGCCGGCACCAGATTGACGATCAGATGATCCAGACTGAATCCTGCAGCCAACAGGGCGCTATCGCCGGCAATCGGCCCCATGTGCAACAGCCCCGGTTGTAAATGGCGCGAGAATAGGAAGCCAAGCGACGCTCCGGAAATCGCGGCAAACGCGGAGGTCGTCAGATAGAAGCCCAGCGTCCGCCCCCCGAGTCGACGCAAATCCAGATCGGCGGCAACGGCACTGTAAATCGAAACCAGGATCAACGGCAGGATCAGCACCTTGAGTAACGAAAGAAAGATGTCGCCAAGCCAGCCGACCCAGACTGCCCCCGCGGGCAACAACAGCGCCAACAGCACGCCCAGGACGAGGGCAAAAGGGGTCGAGTACAGGATCTTCATGCGATGGCGGAGTGGATTACCAGGCAGCCGCAAGCACGACGGGTTAACCGTCCAGGAAAGGCGATGGAGCGGTCGGACGCAGCGATCGGATTCCGAGCGTCTGCAGCAGCCGGTCGATCATCTCCTGCTGCGCCAGGCGATGACCATATTGCGCCTCGATATTGTAATAATCGCCGAGACGGTGACGCGCGACATAGTCGGACAGCGAGCAGTCAAAGCTGCGGGCATCCACCCGTTTGTGCACCACATTGAGCCCCGCCGCGTTCAGGTCTGAGATCCGACGCCTGGTCGCCGGGTCCGTGGACAGCGGTCGCGGACTGGCAACGAACACAAGATTGTCCTCATCGCGCAACGCCCCGCCGGTGCGCCCGGCCGGAAATCCCTGCAGTACCGCGGTGTCCCGAAATACCGAGATGGTGCCTCTGCCACCGTTGCCCTGCCAGCCATTATGGTTGTTGTGCAGCGCGAGGTAGGGTCCTCGCCGGCCCTTGAAGTGCCCGAGCACGGCCGCTGTGTAGCCCGGCGCTGAACGGCGCTGGTGTCGGCACAGACGCGACTCCGCTTGACTGACACTGAAGTTGCGGTTGGGGTCCTGTCCCAGCATGCGCCGCTGGCCGGCGCTATCCACCGCCAGCAGCCCACCACCGTAGGTCATCACCGCGTATACGGCGGCATCGAAGGCCGTATCCTCATTGTCGTGGGGCAGCACCCAGAACGGCCCGTCCGGTGATTTGCGGTTTTCGAGGATATGTAACACCCAGCGGAATGCCCCCTCGCGAACCTCTTGGCGGCGATAACAGAGCGGCGACCCGCGAATCACGGAGAGGTTGCGCCGGATGTCTTTCGAAGCGGCCTCCGACGGATCCATACACGCGCTGATGGTCATTGACGACTTCGACAGACCCGAGCTGCCACCACAACCGGCTAGCAATAACACGCCACTGATCAGCAGGGCGGCGGTAGCCGTGCGCGCCGCAATGGCGACGGACGATGTCCGCACCGGCGACCGGACGGTTTCCGGCAAGATTTGCCCCATGATCGAATCCCGACGCCTGGGTCGGGAACCGACAGCATGCCCGGCGAGGGGGTTTCGGGGCCGAATGCGACGCTTAGCGCCAAAGCGAACCGGGCCAACGCGACGCTGCCTCCACTTACGCATGATGCGTCCAGCCGACGCGAGACAGATTCCTCTCGACCTCTTCCTGATCGCTGAAATAGGTTTTTTCACCGTTGCGGTCGATGCTGCGTTCATGCCCCTTGCCGGCGATGAGCGCCAGCCAGAACTCGTCCGCGGGTAGCGCGGCGAGACGGTCAAACAGGCGCCTGATGGCAGCGGCGCGGTCGACGACCACTTCCGGCGGGACCGCGCAACCGGCCATACCCTGAAGCACGTCATCGATGATCGCCCGCGGGTCCTCGAAACGAGGGTTATCCGACGTGACAATGACATGGTCCGAGCCGCGGCAAACGGCGGCGCCCATCAGCGGTCGCTTTCCGCGATCACGGTCACCACCGCAGCCGAACAGGGTCATGACCCGAGCGGCGGGAAAGGCATCGCGTATCGCGCACAGCACATTGTCCAGAGCGTCCGGGGTATGGGCGAAGTCAATCACGATGCTGCGCTTGCCATGCACACGGCAATCGAAGCGCCCGTCGACGGGCCGCACGGCACGCCAGGGGGCGAGCGGCACCGATCCGAGCAGCGATTCCGCCATCGCGCAAGCCAGCGCATAGTTCGCGCGATTGTAGTCCAAGGCAAGGAAAGGACGTTCACGCACGACTGCCGCGTCGAGCGCAGGCGTTTCGAGCAACCGCACAGGTGCGCCGTCGTTCGCGGTACGGAGCCGCTGCTCCAGCTCCGAGCTCGTCGTGAATAGCTGGACACCACTCGAGAGCTGCTTCAACAGCAATGACTTTGCGTCGAAGTAGCTTGCCTCGTCGCCGTGATAGTCCAGGTGATCCTGGCTGAAGTTGGTCCAGGCGGCTGCGTCGAAGCGCAGCCCAAACACCCGCTCCTGATGCAACGCATGGCTGGAGACCTCCAGCAACAGCGTGTCGGCGCGCTCTCGATACGCGCTGAGGATCCGCCGCAGTTCGATATAGGGCGGCGATGTGAAACCGGTACCGCCCTGGGGCTCACCATTCAATGCCAGGCCCAGTGTGCCAATGCTGAGGACGGACCGCCCCTCCGCGATCAGGATCGACTCGAGATATTTCACCGTGGTGGTCTTGCCGTTCGTACCGGTCACACCACCAATGCGCCAATGCCGCGGGCCGACCGGATAAAACAGGTCGCAAAGCCATGCCAGCGTTTGCCCCCAGGCCCCTGGTGCCGTGACGAAGACCGCCCTGCCCACGAGTCGATCAGCGCAGTCCAGCGCGCGGT
>JBATTL010000142.1:0-2398 GCA_049670525.1 Thiohalocapsa sp.
GGATGTTCGACTGGGGCGGATAGAGGAGACCCTGCTTGAGCATCTCGGGCGGCACCTGATCCGCGACCGCAGCCGCAGCCTCGATGAACATGGCGTCGGTGACGCGACTGGCCTGGGTCGCGTAAATCGCCATGCCCACCGCCGGGAAGATGTAAAAATTGTTGGCTTGTCCCGGCAGGAACACTTGCCCTTCATAGTGGACCGGATCGAACTGGACGCCTGCGGCATAGATCGCCTTGCCCTTGGACCAGGTGTAGGCCTGCTCTGCGGTACATTCCGCGTGATCGGTCGGGTTCGACAGGGCGAGGATCACCGGGCGCGCGTTCACCTGCGCCATGGCCTCGACGACCTCCTGGGTGAAGGCGCCGCCGACCGTGCTGACCCCGATGAGCGTCGTCGGCCTCAGGTGCTTGATCGCGGCGGCGAAGTCCGTGCAGGGCTCGTTCGGATGCGCATAGGGCAGCTGGAAGTCCACGAGGTCCGTGCGGCTCGGCTCCAGCAGGCCATGGACGTCGAACATGTGCACTTTGGCCTGCGCGTCCGTGAGCGACATGCCTTGGGCGACCAGCGCCGAGCACAGCAGATTGGCCAGGCCGATGCCCGCCGACCCGGCGCCGAGGAAGAGGTAGCGCTCGTCCTTGAGCTGGGTGCCCTTGAGCTTCACGGCGTTGATCATTCCGGCCAGGGTGATGCCTGCCGTGCCTTGGACATCGTCGTTATAGACGCAGTACCGGTCGCGGTAGCGCTCGAGCAAATGCACCGCATCCACCCCGGTCCAGTCCTCGAAATGGATGCAGCAACGCGGAAACACGTCCTGCACCGCCTCGACCAGCTCGTCGACGAACGAAAAAAGCTCGTCCGTCGGCGGACGCGCCTGGCGCCGCCCGAGATAGAGTGGGTCATTGCGGTATTGCTCGTTGTTGGTGCCAGCGTCGAGATACATCGGGAGTAGGTGCTGAGGAGGCACCCCGGCCGCAGCGGTGTAGAGCTGCAGCTTACCAATCGGGATACCCATGCCGTTGGCGCCGAGGTCGCCGAGGCCGAGGATGCGTCCACCGTCGGTCACGCAGATGAAGCGGATGTCCTTCTGGGGCCAGTTTTCAAGGATCTCCCGGACCTGCCCGCGCCGATCGATCGAGACATACATCCCCCGGGCTTGGCGGAAGATGTGACCGAATTTGAGGCAGGCCTCGCCGATCGTCGGGTCGTAGACGATCGGCAGGAAGCGGGCTGGATCGGACATGACGGTCCGGTAAAAAAGGGTTTCATCGTGGTCGAGCAGGTTGACCAGGAAGATATAGCGATCGAGGTCTGTGTTCTTATGGCTGAGCTGCAGCATCACTCGGCGCAGCTGTAGGTCCTCGGCCTCGGTCACATCGGGTACTAGACCCACGAGGCCCAGGGCCTGTCTTTCGGCCTCGGTGAAGGCGGTGGATTTGTTCAGGGACGGATCTTGAAGCAGCTCTGCGCCGCGCTTGGAAACGGTCGTCATCGTCAAAGGCTCCTGTATGCGTAGGTCTTGCGATTCTGGTCGGGGACCGCCGCTACTGGGCGGCCGCGACATAGGGCTGGACCATCTTTGCCGGATCGACGACCCGGGCGAATTCCTCCTCGCTCACTAGGCCGAGCTTCAGCGCGGCGGCCTTCAGCGTCAGGTCGTTGTCCAACGCGTAATGGGCAATCTTCGACGCCTTGTCATAGCCGATGACCGGGGAGAGTGCCGTGACCAGCATCAGCGAACGTTCCACGTATTCGGCGATCTTCTTGTGGTTGGGTTGCGTCCCCTCGACCAGGAACTTGCGGAAGTTGGTGCAGCTGTCTGCAATGAGCGTGATGGAATGGGTGATGTTGGCGATGATGAGGGGCTTGTAGACGTTCATCTCCAAATAACCACTGGCGCCGCCAAAGCCGACCGCCACGTCGTTGGCCATCACCTGCACGGCAACCATCGTCAAGGCCTCGGCCTGGGTCGGATTGACCTTTCCCGGCATAATCGAGGAGCCTGGCTCGTTTGCCGGGATGATCAGCTCGGCGAAGCCAGCGCGCGGGCCGCAGGACATCAGCCGAATGTCGTTGCCAATCTTGTACAGCGACACGGCCAGCGTCCGCATCGTGCCATGTAGCTGGATCAAGGCGTCGTGTGCGCCCTGTACGGTGAACTTGTTCGGCGCGGTGACGAACGGCAGCCCAGTCAGCTTGGCGATCTCTGCCGCCGCCGCTTCGGCAAAGCCGGGGGCCGAATTGATCCCGGTGCCGACGGCCGTGCCTCCGAGCGCGAGGCGGTAAACATCCTCCAACGCAGCGTCGAGACGAACGAGATCGTCCGCGAGCATCCCGACATAGCCGGACCATTCTTGGCCGAGCGTGAGCGGCGTCGCGTCCTGCATATGGGTGCGAC
>JBATTL010000143.1:0-2295 GCA_049670525.1 Thiohalocapsa sp.
CAATCAGCGGGTCGGTGACGACATCAAGCAACCGGGAAGCGGCAATCGCGACCCCGACCGCGGCCAGCGGCAGCCCCAGCTCATCGGCGTAGAAGGCCGGCACGAACAGCACCATCGGCAACGCCGCCACCGAGGTCATGAGCGACGGCAGCGCATAGAGAAACAGCATCCGTCGCGGTAGCTCGGTCTGAGACGACATCCCGCTGCTGCCTCGCGATTTGGGGTTGACCAATGGCCCGGTTGTCGCGACCTTGACCGCAAACGACCAGAACCCAGACGCTCGATTATCGCCCGTAATGCGAACCTGATAACCATGAAAAATCCAATCATCGAATCCCTGATCGCGATTGCTGCCGCCCTGCTGGTGGCCGCCGGTGTCGCTTGGGCCGGTAGCCAGGGTGGTGAAATCCTGGCCGGTGTCCCTTTGTTTGCGTTGGCCGCCTTGGTCGCCTTTGGGATCCAGTGGGTCGTGTTCGTGCCGTCCTATCGGGCGCAGACTGAGCACTGGTACGACCTCACCGGCAGCCTGACCTATCTGACGCTGATCATTGGTACCCTGATCCTGGCTGGACGCTACGAACCCAGATCCGTTCTGCTCGTGGTCCTGGTTTCCATCTGGGCGTTGCGGCTCGGTAGCTACCTGTATCGGCGGATTCAGAAGGCCGGTGCCGACACCCGCTTCGATGATATCAAGCCGTCGTTCACGCGGTTCCTAATGGCCTGGACGCTGCAGGGTCTCTGGGTGTTTCTGACTATGGGCCCTGCGTTGGCCGCGATGACGACTCAATCGGCGCCGCCGCTGGGACTGCTCGGCTGGGTCGGTGCTGCGATCTGGGTGGCTGGCTTCGCCATCGAGGCGATCGCCGACGTTCAGAAGCAGGCATTTCGCAACGATCCCGCGAACAAGGGCCGCTTCATTGACAGGGGTCTGTGGGCCTGGTCCCGGCACCCGAACTACTTCGGCGAAATCACGCTATGGGTGGGCATCGCGCTGATCGCACTGCCAGCCCTCAGCGGGTGGCAATTCGTCACACTCATCTCGCCTGTGTTCGTCTATCTGCTCCTGACGCGCGCCAGTGGCATCCCGATACTTGAGTCGCGCGCTGATGAGCGCTGGGGAGATGACCCGGCCTATCAGTCCTACAAGACGCGCACGCCCGTGCTGTTTCCTCGACCACCGCACCAAGTTTGAGGTCGCCCGACATGGTAGTTGACGGCTAGCTTCGAGGCGTCGAAATTCGAAACGTCCAACCCGCGCCGACTGGCGATTCCCTGTCGACTTTGACGAGTCCGATCTCGAATGCCGAAAGGAACGACTTGCACGAGGGCGTGCCCGGTCGTGCCTTCGAGTAGCCCCTTGTGGGACCTTGGTCGGCCTATTGCACAGCGTGCATTTGCAAGGTCCTGATCGGACGCCAGTTCAACTTCAGCGAGTGACGAATCGAACGCAGTGATAATCAGAAAAAGCCGATGTATATCGGAGGCGCCAGCGTTGCAGCGCATCATTACGGCCGTTCGTCCGAGTCCCCGCGCCCGCTTGATTGCTTCGGGATCGCACTCTCGACAGGTTGATGTCAACCGAAGAGGCGGGTGGCGCGTGATGAACTCAGCTTGGACAAGCACTGCCTGTATGAGCTACGAATTGTCGAAGTGGAAGAGTCGAGCCCAGGATCTTGGACTGCTTGACCCGACAGCTCGAATCAGTCAGCGGTCGCCTCTTGGAGCCTGTCGGTCCTGGTAGGTAAGGAGCAGCGCCTTAACCTCTTCAGGGTGGCCAGCCTGCTCCATCTCGTCTACAGCACCGCGTAAGAAGGCTGCTAGGTCCGTCGGAATGTTCTCTGCCATGCGGTCAAAGGCGCGTTCCATGAGCTCAGTGTCGTGGCTTCGGGTAGCGACGACGCCCAAATTGAGGAGCATCATGCGCGACGGGTGTGATGAACCAGATATCTCTGCGCGGTATGCCGCCACTGGGCTGGACGCGGTTATCGCCTCCTCCATCAAATAGCCGAGCGTCGTGAGCCGCTCCGGCTCTTGGGTTTCGTCGGCCAGCGCGGCAAAGGCATTTGCAACTGGCTCCAAGACTTCCAGTCTGGCACCGGCACGCACGATGGCGACCGCCAAACCGGCGACCGCGTGGTGCAGCTGCTTTTGCTCTTCGACTAACCCGTCCTTGTCCAGATCTGCGACCAACCCTGTGGTGGCACGCAGAAGCTGATTCCCCGCGACCCCGATCTCCTCGGCAGAGCCCATCGGTGCCCCGTCGCCGTCGAGTTCCATCTGTGTCCCGTCGCTGCT
>JBATTL010000144.1:0-11736 GCA_049670525.1 Thiohalocapsa sp.
GGTTGGCATCATCACCGACCAGGCCCGAGACGACGGCCGAGACCTGGTCGGCGCTAGCTTCGGCGCGATCCCGGAGCTGCTGCGATTCTGGCGCCGATGCGGACTGCTTCCGGTTCAGCTCGGCACCCACCGGAACGCCGCCAGCGGTGCCCACGCGGCGGTTGTGCTCACGGCACTTAGCGAGACCGGTAGGGCATTGCTCGCGAAGGCCCGCCAACAGCTTCTTCCCCGCCTGTGCACAGCGCTGCCGGGCCCGTTACGTCGGGTCGAGCCCGCGTTAATCGCTGAGCTGCTGCACGGCTTGCGCAGTTCCGAACCTCCGCTCAGCGCCGATGAGACCCGAGAGTTGAAGGCCTTTGTACATGCATCCCGAAGCCTGGAGGCCGCATTGCCAAGCCTGCACAGGCTGGCAAGGCTGAAGCTTGCCGTGACACTGGAACAGGAGATGCTCGACGGGGATCAATGCGCCGCGATTATCGCCTGCGTCCTGCAACATCGGGACAGGGCGGAGTTTCAAGACGGGCTGCCCACGAGCGGGGCAGCGTCGTTGCGCGCACTGTTGCGTAGCGCGGCTGACCGGCTTCTCCAGTCTCAATAGGTGGCGCGGGGATGTCTCCGGTCGATCCAACATCGTATCGATTCGAAGATCAACGGCCCCGACCCTGCCGGTTCGGGTTAGGCTAGGAGGTCTTGCCCACCCACTGGAGAACACCCATGAAGCCCGCCCCGTTGCGCCTCAAGAAGGATCAGGAGCGCCGCCTCCTGGCCGGACACTGCTGGGTCTACAGCAATGAGGTGGACACGGGCGCGACGCCGCTGAAGGGGCTGGAGCCCGGTCAGCCGGTGGAGCTTTTCGCCCAGCAGGGGCGCTGGCTCGGACACGGCTACGCCAATCCCCATTCGTTGATCTGCGCCCGGCTGGTGAGTCGCCATCGCGCTCGCCCACTCAGCGCATCGCTACTGGTGCAGCGCATTCGAGCGGCGCTGGTCCTGCGGGAACGTCTCTACGAGCATCCATTCTACCGGCTGGTGCATGGCGAGGGGGACGGTCTGCCCGGTCTCGTCGTAGACCGCTACGGCGATCTATTGGCGGTACAAATCACCACCGCCGGCATGGAGCGTCAGCGCGCGGGCCTGATTGCCGCGTTGGAACAGGTGGTGAGACCGACACGAATTGTGCTGCGCAACGACACCGGCGTGCGCGAACAAGAAGGCCTGCCACAAAGCGTCGACTGGGTGCTCGGCGAAGACCCGGGCGAAATTGAACTCACCGAGGGAAGTCTGCGTTTCGGCATCTCGCCCGCCAGCGGCCAGAAGACCGGCTGGTTCTACGACCAGGCGGACAACCGGCTCGCGCTCGCTCGCTTTGGCAGCGCGCGACGGGCATTGGACGTCTGCTGCTATCTCGGTGCCTGGGGACTTCAGGCAGCAAGCAACGGGGCCGAATCGGTGACCGTCGTCGACAGTTCCCGCTCGGCTTTGCAGCGCGTCGCCGAAAATGCCGCGCGCAACGACCTCAGCGACCGAGTAGCCGCGCGCCAGGGCGATGCCTTCGATGTCCTGCGCGCTCTCCGCGAAGAGGAGGCCCGTTTCGACCTGGTGGTGCTAGACCCGCCCGCGTTCATCAAACGGCGCAAGGACGAACGCGAAGGGACACGCGCTTATGAACGGCTCAATCGGCTGGGACTGGAGTTACTGGAACCGGGCGGTCTCCTGGTCACATCGTCCTGCTCGTTTCATATGGGCCGCGACGCATTTTTGCATGCCGTACAAGGCGCCGCGCGGCGCACCGAACAGGATCTGCAATTGCTGCTAGCCGGGGCCCAAGGCCCCGACCACCCGGTCCATCCGGCGATCGCCGAAACAGCCTATCTCAAGACCTATTTCCTTAGGGCCATCCCATCGGCCTGAGGGCGACCGGGTCGAGCCCTGTCCTGAGCGTCTGATCAGCCGCGCGCCTTGAACTCGCGGCGGCGGCGATGCAGGGCCGGCTCGGTGTAGCCGTTCGGCTCGTCGCGGCCGTTGAAGACGAGGTCGCAGGCAGCCTGGAAGGCGATGCCATCGAAGCCCGGCGCCATGGGACGATAGACAGGGTCGTTTGCGTTCTGGCGGTCCACGACCTCGGCCATGCGTTTGAGACTCGCCATGACCTTGTCATTGTCGACCACGCCGTGGTGCAGCCAGTTGGCGATGTGCTGGCTGGCAATGCGCAGTGTGGCGCGATCTTCCATCAGGCCGATGTCGTTTATGTCCGGCACCTTGGAGCAGCCCACACCCTGATCGACCCAACGCACGACGTAGCCGAGTATCCCCTGGCAGTTGTTGTCGAGTTCCTGTTGGATTTCGTCGGCGGACCAGTCGGCAGGATTGCCGACCGGGATGGTGAGGATGCTGTCCAGACTCGCGCGAGGCCCGCCGGCTGCAAGTTCCGCCTGGCGCGCGGCAACATCCACCTGGTGATAGTGCATCGCGTGCAGCGTGGCGCCGGTGGGTGACGGCACCCAGGCGCAGTTGGCGCCCGCCTTCGGATGACCGATCTTGGTGTCGATCATCGCACGCATCTCGTCCGGCATGGTCCACATACCCTTGCCGATCTGCGCGTGACCGGGGAGACCGCAAGCGAGCCCGACATCGACGTTCCAATCCTCGTAGGCCAACAGCCAGGGGGCGGTCTTCATCGCGCCCTTACGCAACATCGGGCCGGCCTCCATGTCCGTGTGCATCTCATCGCCGGTGCGGTCGAGAAAGCCGGTATTGATAAAGATGACCCGCTCGCTGGCGCGGCGAATGCACTCCTTAAGATTGACGGTGGTACGCCGCTCTTCATCCATGATGCCGATCTTCAGCGTGTTGCGGGCGAGACCCAGGGCGTCTTCGATGCGGGCGAACAGATCGACCGAGAGCTGCACCTCGTCCGGTCCATGCATCTTGGGCTTGACAATGTACACGCTGCCCGCGCGGCTGTTGCTGATGGCGTTCCCTTTGGGTCCGAGCTGCTTGAGATCGTGCATGGCCGCGAACACCGTCACCAGGCCGTCGAGGATACCCTCGGGGATCTCGGCTCCGTCGGCGGTGAGTACCGCATCGGTCGTCATCAGGTGGCCGACGTTGCGAACCAGCATCAGGCTGCGTCCGGGCAGGGTCAGCTCGCCGCCGTCGGGGGCGGTATAGACGCGGTCCGGATTCAAATAGCGTTGCACCATCTTGCCGCCTTTGCTGAAACTGGCGCTCAGGTCACCGCGCATCAGCCCGAGCCAATTGCGATAGACCTGGACCTTGTCTTCGGCATCGACGGCAGCGACCGAATCCTCGCAATCCTGGATGGCGGTGACTGCAGATTCCAACACGACATCCTTGACGCCGGCCGGGCTGGTGGCGCCGATCATGTGGCCGCGGTCGATCTGGATCTCGATGTGCAGGCCATGGTGGCGCAACAGCAGGAGGCTTGGGGCCTCGGCATCGCCCTGGTATCCAACCAACTGGGTCGGAGTCGCGAGCCCAGTCATGCTGGCATCGGCCAGGGTTGCGACAAGCGCGCCTTCCTCGATGCGGTAACCGTCAACCTTGGCATGGGAAACACCGCCGGCGAGCGGCACGTTGGCGTCAAGGAATGCGTTGGCGGCTGCGACGACGCGCTCACCGCGAATCGGGTTGAAGTCGCGGCTATGACCGGCGCCATTGTCGTCCGGGATCGCGTCTGTGCCATAGAGCGCATCGTAGAGACTGCCCCAACGTGCATTGGCGGCGTTCAGCGCATAGCGGGCATTGTTGACCGGAACCACCAGCTGGGGGCCGGCTATGTGCGCGATTTCAGGGTCGACCTTGTCGGTCGTGACAGCGAAGTCCGAGCCCTCCGGTTCCAGGTAGCCGATCTCGGTCAGGAAGCCACGGTAGGCCGGCAGATCGAAGGACTCGCCGCGATGCGCGACATGCCATTGGTCGATTTGCACCTGCAGCGCATCGCGCCGCTCCAGTAGTTCGCAGTTCCGCGGTCCGAGTTCAGCGACGACTTCAGCGAGCGCTGCCCAAAAGGCATCGGGCGCGATGCCCGTACCAGGGGCAATCTCGTTCTGGATCAGTTCGTAGAGTGGCGTTGCGACCTTGAGGCCGCAGGCGTCGATGCGCTCGCTCATCTTATCGTGCTCCGTCCGGCAGTGGTGTCGGCAGGATTTGCCGAGCAACTTACTAGGAATAAGCTGGATCGGGAACTGACGCAATATTAGATCGATTAATTACTTAAACTCTAGAGATACAAAAAACCAATAATCCGCGAATAGCTGGGGCTGTCCTCAGCCTGCCGTCGCGATCGCGTTGACTTGATCGGCGGCCGTGTAGAAATCACCAATCCAGGAAATGCTCCAGGCCGGCAAATGCTCCAGGAAAGTGCCGACATGGGATCGCGTGGATCGCAGCGCAAACGGCGGCCAAGGAAACGCTACAAATCCGCGTTTCCCTGACCGGACCAACCGCGCAAACGGGCGGCTCAGCCGGTGCTGCCACCGCCGGTCATCGAGGCGATCTTCTGCTGCAAGGCATCGATCTGGGTCTTCAAGGTTTCAGGCAGCGTATCCTTGATTTGATTCAGCTTGTCCAGAATGCCCTGAGCCGAATCCAGATCATTCTCCGCAAGGTACTGCTCGACTGACGCGATCATCTCACGCGCCTTGTCGGCGGCCGCATCGGCCATTTCGCCGCCCTTCTCGCTCAGGTTGTCGGCCATTTCCGCGCCCTTTTCGGAAACGGACTGGGCCGCGGCAGCCATCTTGGCCGTGGCCTGATCACCGGCTTCAGCAGAACGGTCCGCGGCAGACCGAAGCGTTTCCTGCATAGAGTCCATGGCGCTCTTGTCCAGTTCCCCGGCATCAGTCGCCGGCGCTGACGCCTGACCTTCCGGCACCGCTTGGTCGCTGTCGCCGCAGCCGATGAGGCTCAGGATCATCGCGGCGGTGACTGCAATCAAAAGTTTGGTATACATGCTGTTTTCTCCTGTCGCTGATCGTTGTATCGGGACCGACGTCGAAACCTGGGGAGTGGATCAGGGTACCCGTAAGCATAATGGGTCAGGTCGGCATTAGGAATCGCCCAGCTTCCCACTGCGTTTTCCGCCAGTTTCGTCTATTCTCACAAAGTGCCTCGGCGCGATTGGTATTGCGCCGCGGACCCCCTGTGACGGAAGCCGACCCATGGCCGAGCAGCCGGCACCAAAAATCTTAGGAGGATAATCGATGCAGACAGTTTCGCAATTACTCGACCATAAAGGCCACCAGGTCTGGACCATCGACCCGGATGCCAGCGTGCTTGACGCCATCCAACAGATGTCGGAGCGAGATGCCGGCGCGTTGGTGGTCATGGAAGGTCCGCGGATGCTCGGTATCATGTCAGAGCGCCAGTACGCCCGCAGTGTCGCACTAACCCAGCGCCCGTCAGATGATACCCGCGTGAGAGACGTCATGCGCACCGGCGTGCCCGTGATTGACCCTGGCACCAAGTTGATCACCTGCATGCAACTGATCACCGAGCATCGCACCCGCCACCTGCCGGTGATGATAGGTGAAGAGCTGGTCGGACTCGTGTCCATCGGCGATCTGGTCGCTGCCATCATCGCCGATCAGCAGTCCACGATCGAGCAATTGGAAAGCTACATCGCCACGGGTTGAGGGCGTCGACCCAACGCTGCTCGTTCCCGGGCATGCAACGATTCGCGACCGCGAGCCCCCGTTCCATCCAGTCTATAGCTCCAGCAAGTCGGCTCGACCGAATCGGCTCGACCGAATCGGGCAGCATCCGTCTTCCCGGTTGAAATCGCCACGCGCTTTCTATAGCTTTTGGGCAACGTCCTGCTGGGGGTGCCCGTGCGCGCGGGCTGAGATAGTCCCTTGGAACCTGATCCGGTTGACACCGGCGGAGGGAAGCATGGGCGAGTTGGCTCCACCTGCCCTGCTCGTTCCTTGTCCCCGGTTCGTCTCGCGCCCAGCGAAAACGCCGCGCCTATGGTCCAACCCGTACATGATTGGGCCGCCATACTGAGGAACCGACATGAGCGCCATTCCAGAAGCATTCGTCCAGACCACGGCTCGACTCTCCGACGAGGTCACCAAGCCCTTTCCCGAGTCGCAAAAGCGCTATGTGATTGGTTCCCGACCCGATATCCGCGTGCCGATGCGCGAGGTCGCACAGCAGCCAACCCAAACCGCCGCGGGCGTCGAGGAAAATCCGGCCGTCTATGTCTATGATACCTCGGGGCCATACACTGACCGGAACGCTCGTATCGACCTGCTGGGCGGCCTCCCAGACCTGCGCGCGGCTTGGGTCGAGGAGCGTGGCGACACCGAACTGCTCACCGGCCCCAGCTCCGAGTTCGGCCTGCAGCGCCAGAGCGATGCGACACTGGCGCACCTGCGCTTCGAGCACATCCGCACACCACGCCGGGCCAAGGTCGGCGCCAATGTCACGCAGATGCACTATGCGCGTCGCGGCATGATCACCCCGGAGATGGAGTACGTCGCGATCCGCGAAAACATGAAGCTGGACGAACTCCGTGCGGACCCGCGCTACGAAAAGCTGCTGCGCCAACATCGGGGCGAGTCCTTTGGCGCTGCGCTGCCGGAGACCATCACACCGGAGTTCGTCCGCGACGAGGTGGCCCGCGGTCGCGCCATTATTCCCGCCAACATCAATCACCCCGAGCTGGAGCCGATGATCATCGGCCGAAACTTTCGCGTGAAGATCAACACCAACATCGGCAACTCCGCGGTCAGCTCCAGCATCGAGGAAGAGGTCGAGAAGATGGTCTGGTCCGCGCGCTGGGGCGGCGACACGCTGATGGACCTGTCCACCGGCAAGAACATCCACGAGACAAGAGAATGGATACTGCGGAACGCCCCCATGCCCATCGGCACAGTGCCCATCTACCAGGCGCTGGAAAAGGTGGACGGCAAGCCGGAGGAGCTGACTTGGGAGATGTTCCGCGACACGCTGATCGAGCAGGCGGAACAGGGCGTCGATTACTTCACCATTCATGCCGGTGTCTTGCTGCGCTATGTCCCGCTGACCGCTGACCGCGTCACCGGCATCGTCTCCCGCGGTGGATCGATCCTGGCGAAGTGGTGTCTCGCCCATCACCAGGAGAATTTCCTCTACACCCACTTCGGCGAGATCTGCGAGATCATGAAGGCGTACGACGTGTCCTTCAGCCTCGGTGACGGTCTGCGACCCGGTAGCATCGCCGACGCCAACGATCGCGCCCAGTTTGCCGAATTGGAAACACTCGGCGAGCTGACCAAATTCGCCTGGGAGCAGGACGTGCAGGTCATGATCGAGGGCCCCGGCCACGTACCGTTGCAGATGGTGCGGGAGAACGTCACCAAGGAACTCAAGGACTGCTACGAGGCGCCGTTCTATACCTTGGGCCCGCTGATCACCGACATTGCCCCGGCCTATGACCACATCACCTCCGGCATCGGCGCCGCGAACATCGGCTGGTACGGTACGGCAATGCTTTGCTACGTGACGCCCAAGGAGCACCTCGGCCTGCCCAACAAACAGGACGTGCGCGACGGCATCGTCACCTATAAGATCGCGGCCCACGGCGCCGACCTGGCCAAAGGCCTGCCCGGCGCGCAGCTCCGCGACAACGCCCTATCCAAGGCACGCTTCGAATTCAGGTGGGAGGACCAGTTCAACCTCTCGCTGGACCCGGAGCGCGCGCGTGAGTTCCATGACCAGACCATGCCTCATGAGTCCCACAAGGTTGCCCATTTCTGCTCCATGTGCGGTCCTCACTTCTGCTCCATGAAAATCACCCAGGACGTGAGGGATTACGCCCAGGCCCAGAGATTGGAAGACGTCGAGACCGCCCTCGAAGTCGGTATGCAGCAGAAGTCCGAAGAGTTCCTGAACACAGGCGCTGAGATCTATCGGGAGGTCTGATCCAGCTTGTCGAAGACCGTGCCAAGCCCTGGCCTGCACAAGCCGAACGCGATCAGGAATTGGGTTTTGAAGGCCACCCCTACGGAGATGGCCGAACCGCGCCGCGGCCGTTGGTGACGATGCAGGTGCTGTTTCAGGATGACCCCCTGGTCGCGGTGAACAAACCATCGGGATTGCGACCGGTTGCTGCTCCATGCGCTATCGCTGTCTTTGCTTCATCCAGTCACGGGGTGCACGCTCGCGATTACCGCACCGGTGACCGAGCCGGCTTTTTCTCGGGCATTGGTGCGTTTGGGAGTATTGGATCAAGTGCCGGCCGCGTGCCGACCGGATCCCGGCCCAGCCAACACCTGTCTCCTCTGCGAATCCGTACCGATATCGCGTAGCGACTGCCGAACGCGGGCGACCGGAGCGACGTCCAAGTCGGCCGCACCGGCTTCCGCATTCCGCTGACATCACCTGATCGCCAAGCGCTCCGGTGCAGTTTGATGCACAATTCAGGTCGTAAGCTCCATGCTCTCCGTTCTGAGCCTCAATAGGATCTACCTATGACACGTAATCTAGTCTCGGCCGCGGCAATCGCACTGTTGATGGCAGCAACTCCAGCGCTTGCGGAAGAACCGGCGGTCGACAAGTCCTACATTACATTCGACAGAGCCAAGCAGGACGGGATGACGCCCGATAAGGCATTCGAAAAGCTCAATGCCGGCAACCGGCGCTTTGTCGAAGGAAACATGTTCAATCGGGACTACCAGGCCCAGGCCGAAGCGACGGCGGTCGGCCAGTATCCTTTCGCGGTCGTTCTTGCCTGTCTGGACTCGCGATCGACGCCGGAGAGGCTCTTTGATCAGGGTATCGGAGATTTATTCGTTGGCCGGGTAGCGGGAAATGTTGTTGACGACGATATGCTGGGTAGTCTTGAGTTCGCAACCCGACTCGCGGGTGCGAAACTGATCGTCGTGATGGGGCATACGGAATGCGGCGCAGTAAAGGGCGCGTGCGATGGAGCCGAGTTGGGCCATCTGACCAGCTTGTTGGAAAAAATCAAACCGGCCGTCGCGGCGACGCCGGTCGCCGAGGGTGCGGTGAGAGACTCGACAAATGCCGAGTTGGTCTATGCCGTGACCAAGCTCAACGCCGAGTTGCAGGTCCGCGATATCCTGAAACGCAGTTCCATCATCCGAGAGCTGGTCGATCAGGGCGAGCTGAAGGTGATACCGGCCATGCACGACATCAGTACCGGACAGGTCGAGTTTCTCTGAGAGCCTGTAAAAAAGCTCCCGCCGCCCTGCTCTCCGGCGCGGCGAGGTAGCTTGTAGGTCGGGTTAGTGCAGCGTAACCCGACACTCCGACCAGACATGAACCGCATCGAAGTGTCGCGCGAAGTCCAATTCGTCACGAATGGCGTGCTCCCAACACCGGTGCTGCCAGAGACCGGTCTCACCCCGAACGCGGCGTTTATCAGTGACCACCCCTCCCCTCGGACTGCCACCGGCCAATGCTTGGTGCACCGGGTCTTGATCAAGCGCCACCGCACCGAATAGTCGGTATCTTCCGCGGGAAGTGTCCAAATGCTGTGCAGGTGATCCGGCAAGATCACCATCGCGTCGATCCGGAACGGCCGGTTGGTCTTGACCGACCGAAACGCCTGGCGCAGACAATTCACCGCCGGGGAATCGGCCAGCAAAGGACGCCGTCCTTCGGTCACAACCGTAAAGAAGAAGGTGCCGCCGGGAACGAGCGCGCGTCGATATCGCATTGGTCGCCGCTCTACTGGCCTGGTGTCGGGTTACGCCCAGACGGGCTAACCCGACCTACGCGAACCCTCAGGTACGCGACGGCGGCGGGGCGTGCTGATCAGCGGCTCTCCGCGGCGTCCGGTTCGGATGCCTGTCCGGAAGCTGCTTGAAGCCGCGATCAACAACCCCGAACTTGGCCGGGTGAAGCGGGCAACCCGCGCACCGCATTTCCGGACCCCACAGCCGAGAGCAGTAACACGATGAACGAGTCCCAACGCAGGATGCGCTCCATCATTCAGCGCATCGCCACCGGCCCTGAGCTTTCCAAGGACATATCGCTGGACGAGGCGCGATTGGGCATGCAGGCCATCCTCAATGCGCAAGTCGATCCGGTTCAGGCCGGGATATTCATGATCGCGCTGCGTATGAAACGCGAGACCGACGACGAGCAGCGCGGAGTGCTGGACGCGGTGCGCGAGGCGACGCAGCACATGGTGGCCGATGTCGACGAGGTGGTGGACATCGCCGATCCTTACGATGGTTACAACCGATGCCTGCCGTCGTCGCCGTTCTTACCGGCGGTCTTGGCCGAATGCGGGGTGTCGGCGATGAGCCATGGTCTGGATGCGGTCGGACCGAAATTCGGCGTGACCCATCGCCACGTGCTGCAGGCCCTGGGCATCGATGTCGACCTATCGCCCGCTGACGCCGCGGCGCGACTCTCTGATCCGCACATTGGTTGGACCTACATCGACCAGCGCGCCTTTGTGCCCAGGCTGCACAACCTGGTGCCGTTACGCGGAACCGTGGTGAAGCGTCAGGTGCTGACAACGGTTGAAGTGTTGGCGCGGCCGATTCACGGGCGTAAAAAGACGCACCTGGTCACCGGCTATGTGCACAAGCCCTATCCCCGCATCTACGCGTTGCTGGCCCGCCATGCGGGTTTCGACTCGGCACTCCTGGTCCGCGGGATCGAGGGCGGCGTCGTCCCGTCGCTCCGCCAACCCGGTGTGTGCTTCAGCTATCAACAAAAGGGCGAGGAGCAGCCATTCGAGATCGATCCCACCGCCATCGGTATCGAACAGAATTTGCGTGCCGCGCCGCTACCTGACGATCTGCCAACGACGAGCCGACCCAGCGACGACATCGCGGTCGCGGTGGACGTGCCAGTCACCGCCAAGGCCGCTGCCCAGGCCGGGATGACGGCGCTCGAGGGTGCCAGAGGACCGACCTACGACGGTCTCGTGTTCGCCGGTGCATTGGTGCTTTGGCACCTGGGCCGGGAGCGCAGTCACCAAGCGGCGGCGGATCGGATCAGGGCCGCACTGGACTCGGGCGGCGCAGCGCAGCGGTTGCGCTGAGGTGGCAGCCATGCAAAAGCCTTTCGTCGCGGTCGCGGAAGCCGAGGACATCGCGCCTGGCAAATTCGTTAGCGCCAGCGTTGGCGGGAAAGAATTCATCATCGCCCGCGTCGACGACCGCTACTACGCGGTCGAGGACAACTGCAGTCACGAGGACTATCCGCTGTCCTATGGCTGCCTGGACGGCACCCGCATCAAGTGCTCGCTGCACGGCAGCCGCTTCAGCCTCGAGACCGGCCATCCCGAGGAGGAACCTGCCGACGAGCCGATTGCCACCTATCGGGTGCAGCTCGCGAATGGACGGCTCTGGTTGGACCCGAGCAGCCCGTTGAACCGCTGAGTGCATTCTGAGTGGACTGAGTGGGAGCGGACCGACTGGCGTCTCCGTGCCCAATGCGCCCTGAACGCCGAGTTGGGGCGGTCTAGCCTAGAATCGGCGGGGCTCGAAAACTCAACATGAGAATAATAGCTTGCCCGCCCCGCGCGGCGGGCAACTGCCGTTGCTGGGTCTAGCGCTGGCCGTGGATGCGGCCGCCGCCGAGGCCGTCCGGGTCCTGCATGGAGGCCGCCAGCTCCGCCAACAACGCCTCTTCATCGGCGGCTGGGGGTTCCGTTGTCTGGGCGACACGGACACCCGCGGTATCGATCGCGTCGAGCAGACGGGTGCGGATCTCGACGAGTTGATAATGGTCCTGCAACGCCAGATC
>JBATTL010000145.1:0-13602 GCA_049670525.1 Thiohalocapsa sp.
GCACAGAGGTCTATACCCGAGACGACCGAAAAATCACATCCAAGGACGCACTCGACGCGCAAGTGCGTATGTGCGAGCAGAATCTGGGACTGAAGTGGTTTGACGACGAGATCGACAGCGTCGCGACGCTGCTGAACAAGGAGTACTACAAGTTCAGCGACTGACCAAGAACCGCGCCAATGCCTAGGCGGCGTTTGTCGGGACGCCAGCTGGAGCGCATCCGCGCGATCCAGGAGCGCCGCCGCAGCAGACTCGAGGAGCGCACGGAAACGGTGGTCCAGGAACTCGACGAGGCAGAACCCAGGGAAGGCCGTGTCGTCGTTCGGCACGGAGCCAGCCTTGCAGTTGAGGACAACCAGGGTCGGGTGCATCGCTGTCAGACACGCAGCAACATCGGCCAGGCCGTCTGCGGTGATCGGGTGATCTGGCAACCCTCGGAGGCCGGTGCCGGTGTCGTCGTCGCGCTGCAGCCCCGCGATACCGAACTGAGCCGGCCGGACTGCAGCGGACGCGACAAGGCGCTGGCGGCGAACATCTCGCTGATGGCCGTCGTCATCGCCGCCCGTCCGGAACCGAGTGGTTATCTGGTCGACCAGTACCTGGTCGCGGGGGAACTGATTGGCGTCGGTGCGGTGATCCTGGTGAATAAGATGGATCTGCTCACCCACGACAGGCAAGCCGCATTTCTCCGCGGATTCGAGCACTACGCTGGCGTTGGCTGTCCCGTGCTTCCCGTCAGCGTCAAAGGGCCGCCCGGCCTCAGCGCTCTGCTGCCTTTCCTGGCTCGACGTACGGTGATTCTGCTCGGCCAGTCCGGGGTGGGCAAATCTTCGCTGATCAAGGCCCTGCTTCCCGACCAGGAGGTGCAGGTCGGGCGATTGTCCGAGGCCACGGGCCTCGGGCGCCACACCACGTCAGCTGCCACCTGCTATCGGCTCGGAGTCGGTGGCCATTTGATCGACTCGCCCGGTGTGCGGAGCTTCCGTCTCGGCAATATCGAACGCGATGACCTGGAACGGGGTTTCCGCGAATTCGCGCCCTATTTGGGCCGATGCCGTTTTGCCAATTGCAGCCACCTGCACGAACCAGACTGCGCGATCCGCGCGGCCGTCGAAGCCGGTGACATCGCCCCGCAGCGGCTGGAGAACTTTCACCTTCTAGCCGCCCAATGCGGCCGATGACGAGTCTGTTCTATCATCTTTCACGCAGCTTGTTTTCTGACTCGGGCGGCGCCAATCTCCCGGCACGCTAAAATCGCAGTACCGACATATGAAAGGCGCGCGACGCTACCTGCTCGCGGGGGTCCTGACCTTGATACCAATCCTGGTCACGATTTTCGTCTTCTCGTTCTTTCTGAATCTGTTGTCGGACATCGGTCGTCCGAAGGTGCGCCTTATCGCCAACGCGGTGCGGCCCCTGTCCCCGGAAGTGGCGCGCTCGCTAATGGACGTGCCCTGGCTGCAATCCGCCCTGGCCATCGTGCTCACGCTGGTCATGTTCTACCTGCTCGGTTTGGCGGTCTCACGCATGGTCGGCAGACGGCTGTTGCTCCTGATCGAGGCTTGGCTTGAGCGAATACCGCTGGTAACAACGGTCTACGGTGCCACCAAGCAGCTGATCGAGACATTCCAGTCCGACCACGGCAAGTCGCAACGGGTGGTGCTGATCGAGTTTCCGCGGCCCGGCATGAAAGCCGTGGGTTTCGTTACGCGAACGCTGGTCGACGATACGGACGCCAGCGAGCTGGCCTCCGTCTACGTGCCGACCGCGCCAAACCCTACCGGCGGATACCTGGTGATCGTCCCAACGGACGCATTGATTCCGCTGGATTGGTCGGTGGACGAGGCAATGACGTTCGTCGTCTCGGGCGGTGCCACGTCGCCGGGTTCGATCCGCTGGACGCGCCCGGTTGACGCCTCAGCGCAGTTCCGCGCAGGCGCGACCAAGAACACGGCCGCCGACAATCGCGCGACTGTCTCGGAATCGACGCCAACACCATCAAGCGATGTGGCCGGCCAGTAGCCAGGCTCGTGTCAGATGAATTAGAAGCGAGCCGAACCCATTGCCAACATGAGCCGCGAGTTTGCGATCCGAGCCAATGTCCATCAGCATCAGCTCGCAGGACCTTTACCATGGTCGCGAGTTCGCGTTTTAGACACAGCCTGCGGTGGGGGCTTGATGCGAATGAGCACGCAACATCGCGTCCACAGCCGCCGCGCCCCGTTCGTTTACGTGCGCACGCCCGAGTATCTCTTCGCGGAGTTTGGCGACACTTCGTCGCGCGTCTTCGAGATCCTGTTTGTCTTCTAGAAGGACGGACGCCCGATCGACGAGTCGCACCATCTGCGCGAGACTGTCACGATCCGCGGCTGTGACCAGTTCGCCATTCAATACCTGGTCTCGAATATCAAGTGCCTCAGGTAATCGCTGCACTTCGAAATCCCGCAGCAGTTGGCTCGCGATTTGCTGGCGGTGTAACTCCCAACTCGCGTCCGGGTTGCCGGCCTGACCGTCACGTCGTTCAAGCGGATCAGTCGGCGTCGTGGAACATTCGTTACTCATGGCTGACATGGTCATTGGCCTCTGGTGGATCGCAGTCCCGGTCGAGTGTTGACGAGAGGTTGCTCCAACATTGCGACGATTGCTATTCAGACTGTCCACCATAGACATTGACGAGTTCCAGCATTCGTGGATTCCAGTGCGCCGTCGATGACAACTAAGGCGGCGTTTCGGTTAGGGAAACCTTGATTTATCGCGTTTCCGGTCCGGGCCACGGATGGCCAATGAATCGGCGTCTCCTTCGCCGAGCCGATGACACACGGATTCGTCGGCCACCGTGGGCGCAGATCAGCAGGCAAAACGCTCTCGAGTTCGTGCCGGGTGACCGGCTGGTGCTCGGCGCAACGGGTGTTCCGGCGGAAGGCGTCACGACCAGTCAGCTCGTATGACATCCGATAGAAATCGCATCTGGCGCCGATACCTGGCGGGCACTCTGCTTCCGTTTCTCGGTGCAAGCAGATCAGATCGCCGCGGCACTGAGTTCACCCCCGCCGGCACCCGAGGAGCAGATGCTCGCGCCCGAGGGTGTGCCCGAAGGGCTCGATCAGTACCGCTTCCAGTTGCAGTCCTTTCGGTCCTGGGCGCGACTCGGTTGGCGTTATCGTCTGCTGTGGACGCTATGGTATCTGACATCTCCTGGCCTTGGCTGGGAACTGCGCCAATCGGAGCGCAGGCAGGATCGATCGCGTCAGCACCTCCAAAGCAAGAAAGACTGAGTCTGCCCGGCGATCTCCGATCGCGGTCGAGGGGCGTAGTAACATGCGGTCGATCGCAAAACCGCATTGGAGCAGCAGATCGATGGCCTACTGGTTAATGAAATCCGAGCCCGATGACTTCGGGATCGATGATCTCGCCGCGCGTCCGGACCGGACCGAACCCTGGGACGGTGTCCGCAACTACCAGGCGCGCAATATGATGCGCGACCAAATGAAGGTCGGCGACAAGGTGCTGTTCTACCACTCGAACTGCAAGATACCGGGCGTGGTCGGTATCGCCGAGGTCGTCAGGGAAAGCTATCCGGACCATACCGCGTTCGATCCTGAGGCAAAATACCATGATCCCAAGAGCGATCCGGACAATCCCCGTTGGTTCATGGTGGACGTTAGCTATGCACGTCATCTTGAGCGCACCATCCCGCTCACCGAACTCAAGGAGCACGCCGACGGTCCGTTGAAAGACTTTGCGCTGGTGCGTCGCGGCAACCGATTGTCGATCATGCCTGTGACGCCGGAACAGTGGAATTTTATCCTGTCGCTCGAGTAGGCGATTCGACCATGGGGATGCGGTCCTGGGCGATGACGCACCCGCGCGGTCGTGAGTGCAGGGCAACCAGCCGCGCTCGATCCTGGCGCCGGCCAGGCATCGACGCCGCCGCGATCGCTTCGGATTAGTGACCCCTGACGCCCGATGACAGCTGCATCACCCCGAGGGATGTATGTGCAAGGTCAGACTGCTGCTGGGTCCATCAAGACGAACGATGTCCCCGATGCGCATTGGAAACGCGCCATGGACTCGATCCTGATAGTAAAACTGCAGTGACTCGCGGATGACCGGGAAGGCGATATCTTCCCAGGGAATCTCGGATTCACGCAGCAGTTCGACTTCGAGACTTTCCGGGCCGGGACCGAAATCCAGATTCAACAGGCGGCTGCGGAAGAGCATGTAGACCTGGTTGATATGCGGCAGATTGAACAAGTTGTAGAGTTCGCCGATCTCGACCCTCGCCATTGCCTCTTCCATCGTCTCGCGGGCAGCGCCCTGCTGGACCGTCTCTCCGTTCTCCATGAACCCGGCCGGGAGTGTCCAGAGGCCAAGTCGCGGCTCAATGGCCCGCTTGCAGAGCAAGATGCGGTCTTCCCACTCCGGTATGCAGCCGACGACGATCTTCGGGTTCTGATAGTGGACTGTGCCACAGGCATCGCAGACGTGGCGTGCCACGTTGTCTCCATCCGGCACCTTGATCTCCAACGTCCCACCGCACTGGCTGCAATAGTTCATCGTCACTGGTCCATTCGGCCCATCGCGCTGTGGCACGGGGGCGTTATTTACTGGCGCCGTTCTCGTCGGGCGGCTCGTTCGGCCCGAGACAACACCGGTTCGAGAGCGTTCGAGGGATTAAGCTCCGCGGTCCCTTCGTTGGCTGATATTGGGTCGTCGGTCACTCGGAGCCAGCGCTTCGATTATACGGCCCGTTTCGGTGGCTCGCGTCTCGCGAATGTCGACGCCGTGTCTCGCGGCGACTGGCGAGGTGCGAGCCGGGCACTCCAGATCGAATCATCCGGCGGTACGCCACGCGCTCGCGCCCGAATATCGCATATACCCTGACATCGCGTTCCGGGTTAGGCTTGGCCTTCGGGTGGGCAGCTGCGTTTACACAGGTGCCCGAAGTCAGGATGCCTGACCCTCCACCGGCATCTGCCCGGAGCGCGAATCGGCGATCTCGTTTTACCGCTCATCCCGGAGCTGACGAGGGCACCGGCCTGCCGGCGTCATCCGGCTGAACGCGCCGCAACACGAAGCCGGTTCCGAAAGGGTCACGACAGGGTCTCCCAATCATTCGATACAGTCCCCAAAGGGTTCTCTCGGCTCAAATGTCATCCACCAGCTACAGCGTCAAGCCCGGCGACTGGGATCGGCCGGGCGCCAATTTCATCGACGGCGGTGTCAACTTCTGCTGTTTCTCGCGTCATGCGACCGCGGTGGAGCTGCTGCTCTTCGAGAGCGACGACAGCGTCGAACCCTTCCTGGCCATTCAGCTCGATTCCAATGTCCACCGCACCTTCTTCTTCTGGCACGTTCTGGTGACCGATCTGCCCGACAGGGTGTACTACGGCTGGCGTATGGACGGGCCCAATGACACGCGCGACAGCGGTTGCCGCTTCGACCGCGAAAAACTGCTTCTGGACCCTTGGTGCAGGACCGTCAGCGACAGACTCTGGGACCGGCAACAAGCCTGCGTACCCGGCGACAACCTGGCCAGATCGATGCGCTCCCAACTGGTCCGCGATGACTACGACTGGGAGGGCGTCCCCCACTGCCACACGCCCCTCGTGGACGCGGTGATCTCTGAGATGCATGTCGGCGGATTCAGCAAGCACCCCTCCTCGGACACACGGCACCCAGGTACCTACCGCGCTGTCACCGACAAGATTCCGTACCTGCAGGAACTCGGCATAACCCATGTCGAGCTCCTGCCGATCATGGCCTTCGACGTACAGGACGTGCCGCCAAAGACCGCCAGCCTTGGCCTGACCAACTACTGGGGCTACAGTACGCACAGCTTCTTCGCGCCGCATCCGCACTATGCCTGCGACCCCACGGGTGCCCGCGACGAATTCCGCGACATGGTCAAGGCCCTACACCGAGCGGGCATCGGCGTCATTCTCGACGTTGTGTTCAACCATACCGCCGAGGGTGGCGCGGATGGGCCGACCATGAACTTCCGAGGCATCGACAACGAGATCTTCTACCATTTGGACTTCGAGGACCGCAGCCGCTATCGCGATTACACAGGCTGTGGAAACACCGTCAACTGCAACCACCCACTGGTCACACGCTACCTGATCGATTGCCTCCACTATTGGGCCCACGACATGGGCGTGGACGGTTTCCGCTTCGATCTCGCCAGCGCCATGGCACGGGGCGAGGATGGCAATCCGGAGCATCACGCTCCCGTGCTTTGGGCGATCGAGCTGTCGCCGGAACTGGGCCGCGCGCACATTATCGCCGAGGCCTGGGACGCGGCGGGTCTTTACCAGGTGGGAGATTTCCCGGGCTTCCGCTGGGCGGAATGGAACGGACACTACCGCGATGTGATCCGCGCCTTTGTCCGCGGCGACAAGGGCATCATCCCCGACGTGGCAACCCGTCTTGCCGGGTCCAGTGACCTGTACAAGGAGCGCAACCGATTACCAGCCAACACGATCAACTTCGTCACCTGCCACGACGGTTTCACGCTGCATGATTTGGTCAGCTACGATAGTAAGCACAATGCAGCCAATGGCGAGGACAATCGCGACGGTCACGACCACAACCTGAGCTGGAATTGTGGCGTCGAGGGACCAACCGACGACCCCGCCATTCTGGCACTGCGCCGACGCCAGGCGAAGAACTTCATGGCCATCCTGATGCTGAGTCAGGGCGTGCCGATGTTGCTCGCCGGGGATGAGGTGCTGCGCAGCAAGGGTGGCAACAACAATACGTACTGTCAGGACAACGCGCTGAGCTGGTTCGACTGGCACCTGGTGGACCGGAATCGGGACATGTTGGATTTCACCCGAGGAATGATCGCTTTCCGTCGCCGCCATCCAACGCTGCGTCGGGACCGCTTTCTGACCGGTGAGCCGAATCAGCAGGGTCGCTTGCCCGACATCACCTGGCATGGCATCAGGCTGAATGATCCCAAGTGGGATGACGCGGATGGATGCGTCCTGGCCTTTACGCTTGCCGGCGTCGACGAATACGAGGAGCATCTGCACGTGATGCTCAACATGTCGGACGACGCGCTGGTCTTTGCCCTGCCCCAGATCGACGGACGCGGCTGGTACCAGGCCGTGGATACCGCGACTCGCGAATCGGTTCAGCCACCCGACGAGCAGCGCTCGGTCCGCGCCGACGAGGTCCGGGTCGCCAGCCGCAGCGTCATGGTACTGGAGGCTCGGTGATTCCCCGACACGCCCCGGCGGAACGCGACCCTTGAGCCTCGCGGGATCGCCCCAGACAGCGCCCGATGCTGCCGGGGCTCAAGCCCCGGATTTCCAGGCCGGGAGTGTGGCGCTTTAGCCTCGCCGGGCTCTTGGCAAGCTCCCGACATTCAATGCAACCCAACAAACCATCAATCCATTCACCAAAACCGAACTTCGAATCCACGCCTCAGATCTCTATCACCTAAATTGGGAGTGACAAGCATGCAACTCGGAATGATCGGCCTCGGGCGCATGGGCGCCAACATGGTTCAGCGATTGATGGCCGCGGGCCACGAATGTGTCGTCTACGACCAGAACGCCGACGCTGTTGCATCCCTGGCGCAAGAAGGCGCCACCGGTGCGACCGACATGGCGGACTTTTGCGCCAAGCTCAAGGTGCCAAGGGCGGCCTGGGTCATGGTTCCAGCCGCGGTGGTGGACCATGTCATCGCCGACCTGAAACCGCATCTGCAGGCCGGCGACACCATCATCGACGGCGGCAACTCCAATTACAGGGATGACATCCGCCATTCCGAGTCACTACGCGACGCCGGCATCCACTTTCTCGACTGCGGCACATCCGGCGGCGTCTGGGGCAAGGAGCGCGGCTACTGTCTGATGATCGGCGGCGACACCGACGCCGTGCAGCGGCTGGACCCGGTCTTCGCCACCCTGGCCCCGGGCATCGGCGATATCGAGCGCACCAGCGGACGGACCGGAGACCCGAGTGCCGCCGAGCAGGGCTATCTGCACTGCGGACCGAGTGGCGCCGGCCACTTCGTCAAGATGGTGCACAACGGCATCGAGTACGCGCTGATGGCCTCCTATGCCGAGGGCCTGAACATCCTCAAGCACGCCGGTGTCGGCCGGCAAGACCATGAGGTCGACGCGGAGACCGCGCCACTGGAGCATCCAGAGCACTATCAGTACGACATCAACGTAGCCGACGTGGCCGAGGTCTGGCGCCGAGGCAGCGTGGTCGCCTCCTGGCTGCTCGACCTCAGCGCCATCGCGCTGCGTGACGACCAGGACCTGAAGGACTTCGGCGGCCGTGTGTCCGATTCCGGCGAGGGCCGCTGGACCTGCCAGGCCGCCATCGAAACCGGTACGCCGGCACCGTTGCTGACCACTGCGCTGTTCGAGCGATTCACTTCGCGCGGCGAGAGCGACTTTGCGAACAAGCTCCTGTCGGCCATGCGCTATCAGTTCGGCGGCCATCACGAGAAGCCGGAGTCTTGACATGTCCCTGATGCAAACCGACTACACACAGGCCGCGCCGGCACCGCCGAACGTGATGATCATCTTCGGCGCCGGCGGTGACCTGACCAAGCGCAAGCTTATTCCGTCGCTCTATCACTTGTGCGCCGCAGAGCTGCTGCCGGAAAGCTTCGCGATGCTGGGCCTGGACCGCCTCGACCTGGACGACGACAGCTTCCGGACGCTGATGGCCGAACACATCGGTGATCACGTCGGCGAAGCATTGGATCAAGCGGTCTGGGACCGGCTGATCGAGCGTGTTCACTACATGAAGATCGACATGCTCTCCGGGCCGGACTACGAGCACTTATGCGAGCGTCTGTCACGCATCGACGCGGAACGCGGTACCGAGGGCAACTACCTGTTCTACATGGCCATCCCACCAAGCCTTTTCGGCGCGGTGACGGACCATCTGGGGGAGGTCGGCATGCTGCACGAGACCGAGGACGACTGGCGCCGGGTCATCATCGAGAAGCCATTCGGGCATGACCTAGAGTCCGCGATCGAGTTGAATGACGACCTGCACCGCAACATGGACGAGGATCAGATCTACCGCATCGACCATTATCTGGGCAAGGAAACGGTGCAGAACATCATGGTGTTCCGCTTCGCCAACAGTTTCTTCGAGCCCCTGTGGAACCGCAACCATATCGACCACATGCAGATCACCGTGGCCGAGTCGGTCGGCGTCGAGCATCGCGGCGCCTACTACGAGGAAGCGGGCGCCATGCGCGACATGGTCCCGAACCATCTGCTGGTGCTGCTCGGCTTCTTGGCCATGGAACCGCCGAACTCCTTCGAGGCGAAGGCCCTGCGCGACGAGGTCAACAAGGTCCTGGACGCCATCCAGCCGCTGACCCCGGAACAGGTGCTGACCCACGCCGTGCGCGGCCAGTACGGCGCGGGCACGATGCCCACCGGCGAACAGGTGCAGACTTACCGCTCGTCCAAGGGCGTCGACCCGGACTCGCACACCGAGACGTTCGCGGCCATCAAGTTGACTATGGACAACTGGCGCTGGGCCGGTGTGCCATTCTACCTGCGAACGGGCAAGCGGCTGACCGCGCAATACACCGAGATCGCGATCCAGTTCAAAAAGGCCCCGACCATCATGTTCCAGAACACGGACGTGGACGAGGTGAATCCGGACATGCTGGTCCTACGCATCCAGCCCAATGAGGGCATCCAGATGAGCTTCAGCGCCAAGGTGCCGGGACCCACCATGCGCGTCGGTACCGTGAACATGGACTTCTGCTATGAGGACTACTTTGGCAACAAGCCCGCCACCGGCTACGAGACCCTGATCTACGACTGCATGAAGGGCGACGCGACGCTGTTCAAGCACGCGGACACGGTCGAAAAGGGCTGGGAGATCGTGCAATCGGTCCTCGACGTCTGGGCCGCCCTGCCCCCCCGTGACTTCCCCAACTATGCCGCCGGAACATGGGGTCCGGCGGCGGCCGGAGACCTGCCCAAGAACGATGGGCGTCTCTGGCGGCGCATCGCAACACCCAAGAGTAACGGGCGTTGATCCAGGTTGGCCGTCACGCGGATGCCACGCAGGCTCAGGGCGATGTCGGGCTGACAGGCATGGGGTAACCTTGCGCGTGACCCCCAGTTCACTCCCTGCCCCCAGGGTCATGCTGTTCGACTGGCATGGCACGCTCGTCAATACGAACGATGCCATGTACCGCGCAATCGAGGACATGTTGCCGCAACTGGAAGAGCTTGATCTCTTACGGCGCATGGTCCCCGAGGACCGGGCCCGAACGGAGGAAGATGAGAAACTGCTGCGCTATATCCGCATCTTTCGTCATCTGCACCCGAGAGTGCTGGCGGAGCGCCGGGTCAGTCGAACCGATATCTTCGATGCGCTATTCGGCGACAATCAGGAGGCCTTGGCCATCGCACACGGGGCCTATAATCGTTGCTATCGTCGCCACTATGGCGATGTCTATCCCTTTCAAGATGGCATCTACGATTACCTCGCCTATCTCAAACGACTCGGCATTCGACTTGGCATTGTCACCAATCGCAGTCGCGAGTTTTTCGACGGCGAACTGGCGCTGGTCGATGATGGGCGCTGGGTCGCCCTGTTCGATGTGACGCTTTGCGGTGACGAGGCCAGCCGCTACAAGCCCGCACCGAATAGTCTGCAAGAAGCGACTGCTGCGCTGGGTCGGAGCCCCGACCGCAATGTCTGGTATATCGGAGACACCGTCAGCGACATGATCACCGCCCGAAACGCCGGCCTGATGTCTGTGTTCTATAACGGTGGCTTATGGGAAGAGAATTGGTTCGACCACATGTTCGCGGAAACCGAGCAGGCTCGCTACCGGCCCGATCTGATCGTCGATAGTCTCGATGCCCTGCTGGATGCCGTCGAGAACAGTCCCGCAGCCGGAGGCAGGCCGGCAGAACAAGCGGTCAAGGCGCAACGTCCCGCGAGGCTGCCACCGCGGCAACCATTGCCGCCCCGTGACGAGCCGGACTGGCACCCGGCGGTAGCCAGATTGTCCACCCCGTCCACCATACTTTTCGACTGGCATGCGACGCTTGTGGACACCTTGGATGCGATGTACCACGCCGTCGATGATCTCCTGCCGGAACTCCAAGCGATGGGGCTGCACGAGCAACTGGTATCGGCCGAGCGCTGCCGTTCCGAACAAGATCTCAAGCTGCTTGAGTACGTGCGGGACAACCAGAAGCTGCACCCCAAGATTCGGCACGATCGCAAGATCTCGCGAACGGATATCTTCGAGATCCTGTTCGGCGACAACGAAGACGCCAAGCAGCAGGCCCACCAGCGCTTCACCCACCACTACCGCAAGTACTATGGCACGGCATTGCCGTTCGAGCCGAAGGTCGGCGACGTCCTGTCCGGTCTCAAGACGATCGGCTTGCGACTCGGCGTCATTACCAACCGAGATCGAGAATTCTATGTCGATGAGCTGGCCACGGTCGACGGTAATCGCTGGGCGATGCACTTCGATACCGCCATCTGCGGTGACGACACCGTCTACCGCAAGCCCCACACCGATCAGATCCTCAAGGCCGCCGAAAATCTCGGCATCTTGTTGACCGCGGACCTCTGGTACGTCGGAGACAGCACAACCGATGTCATTGCTGCCAAATCGGCGGGGATCACCAGCGTGTTCTTCAACGGCGCACTCTGGGACCAACCCTGGCTCAACCGCATCTTTCCCGGCACCGATGACCGACCTTACAAGCCCGATGTGGTGGTCAACGATTTCTCCGAACTCTGGGCCCTGGTGCTGACCTGTCGTCGTAGGAAACAGATCACTGCCCAATTTCCCTATTGAACCGCGCGACACTTCCCACGCCGGGACGACAATCAAGACTCCCCTGACGTTTGCCCCTCTGGCGGTCGGTTACCAACCCATTCGCCGATCTTGTCGCCAATCCCCTGGAACATGACGTACAGACCTGGAATGAGCAGGATGCCGAACAGCGTCGCGGCCAGCATGCCGCCGAGCACCGTGAAGCCCAAATGGATACGCGCGTTTGCGCCGGCGCCCGTGGCGACGACCAGCGGCAGCAGGCCGACGATGAAGGCGATGGCCGTCATCAGCACGGCGCGAAATCGCATGCGTGCGCCGATCAACGCGGCGTCGAAGCGGCTCTTGCCAGCCTCGCGTTGCTCCTTGGCGAATTCGACGATCAGGATGGCGTTCTTGGCGGCAAGACCAATCAGCAGCACCAGACCGATCTGGGTGTAGAGATCATTGTCCAGACCCACCGCCGAGAGCGCAATGGCGGCGCCGAGCACGGCGACCGTCACCGAAGCAAGCACCGAAAACGGGATCGCCCAACTCTCGTACAGCCCCACCAGGAACAGATAACCGAACAGCACCGCGAGGCCGAAGATGGCGATCTCGCCGCCGGCGCTCTGTTGCGCCTCCTGATAGGACATAGCTGTCCACTCGAACGTGTAGCCGTCCGGCAGGGACTTGCGCGCCGCCTCCTCCATCGCCGCCATGGCGTCGCCCGTGGAATAGTCCGCCGCCGAGCTGCCGTTGATGGCGGCCGTCGGGAACTGGTTATAGCGGAAGATCAGGTCTGCACCCAGATCCTCACGGATCTCAGCGAGCACCGAGATTGGCACCATGTTGCCGTTGTTGGAGCGAACGTAGGTAGCGCCGATGTCCTCGACGTCACGTCGCGCCGCCTGACCGCCCTCGACATTGACCTGAAAGGTGCGGCCCAAGTAGGTGAAGTTGTTGACATAGGTGCTACCAAACACCGACTGCATGGTATTGAACACCTGCGACACAGGCACGTCCAGATACTCGGCCTTGGTGCGATCCAGATCCAGGAACAACCGCGGCACGTCAGCGCTGAAGGTTGAATAGGCAGTGGCGATACGCGGATCCTGGTTGGCGGTGGCGAGCAGGCCCTTGAGTACCTGAGTCAGCTCCTGAGAAGATTGACCGCCGAGGGCCTCGATCTGCATTGTGAAGCCACCGGCGTTGCCCAGTCCGCTGATCGGCGGTGGTGGGAACACCAGCACATCGGCACCGGGAATCGCATCCAGCTTGGCCTTAAGACCAGCGTACAGACCGCGCAGCCGGGTCTCCGGGGTGGTGCGCTCGTCCCAAGGCTCCAGCACTAAGACGCCGAGACCGGCATTGGAGGATGCGGAGCTGGTGAGCAAACTGTAGCCGTTCACCATCAGGATATTCGCAACGCCGGGGGTATCGGACGCGATCTGGCGGATCTGTTCGAGCACCTCGTGGGTGCGCGGCTGAGATGCGGCACTGGGCAGGCTGACATCGACGAACAGCACGCCCTGATCCTCATTGGGCAGGAAGCCTGTCGGCAACCGCTCCAACAACGCGCCCGCCCCGAAACCGATAAGAATGACCAGCAGTCCGGCAACCAGCGAGCGACGCGCAATCAGACCCACCACGGACACATAGCCGTTGCGGGTTCCATTTAATCCCTTGTTGAACCAGGCAAACGGCCCGCGCTTGGCCTCCTTTGGCGTACCCAGGAACATCGATGTCAGAACCGGCGACAGCGTCAGGGCGTTCAGCGCCGAGATCGCCACGGCGGCGGAGATGGTCAGCGCGAACTGTCT
>JBATTL010000146.1:0-84982 GCA_049670525.1 Thiohalocapsa sp.
GTTCATCAGCGGGGAGGTGTCGGAGCAGACCATGCATGAAGCTAACGAAATGGGCATCGACTACGTGGGTGCCGGACATCATGCGACCGAGCGCTACGGCGTACAGGCGCTTGGTGCTCACCTTGCGGAGCGCTTCGGACTGGAGCACCGGTTCATCGATATCGACAACCCGGTGTGAGGCTGAGTGCAGGGATTTCGCCTGCCGACGCGGGGCCGGTGTTGTGTTTGCGCAAGACTATCTCGTTTCACGGTAAGGATTTTTGCGATTAGTCGTCGCCCGGAGATACCCGTTCGCGTCCAATTCCGGGGGCTTTCCGCGCAACGGCAAAACCGGTGGAGGCGCCCCACTGGCGCTCGCTCTGCCGGGTCATCCTTGACCGGTGGGGCCGCAATCGCGGAGAATGGGGGATCGAATTTCAAGCGCTTCGCGATATCGCTTCGCGATTTTCCTCTTTTCACTTTTTGGGCTGCCGGAACGTTTCGGCGGACGAGATGCTGAGCCTAGCGGGGGTCGAGTTAGACACATGAACACAGATGGTGTGGATAAAGGCCGCCGACGCGTTTTGGTCGCTGCGACCAGCGTAGTCGGGGCCATCGGCGCCGGCTTCGTCGCCGTTCCTTTCATATCGGCGATGAACCCGAGTGCCAAGGCACGTGCTGCTGGCGCTCCTGTTCAGGCGGATGTCAGTAAGCTGGAACCCGGCGGCTTGTTACGCGTTAAATGGCGCGGGCAACCCATTTGGCTGGTGAATCGAACGGACGCGATGCTTGAGGCATTGCCGACGCTGGATCTCAAACTCACTGATCCCGCGTCGGAATTGCCCCAACAACCCGAGTATTGTCAGAATGCGACGCGGTCGATCAACCCGACCTACTTCGTTGCCATCGGCATCTGCACACACCTCGGGTGCTCGCCGACCTATCGTCCGGAAGTTGCGCCGGACGACCTCGGCGCGGACTGGAAAGGCGGATGGTTCTGTCCCTGTCACGGTTCCAAGTTCGACTTGGCTGGGCGGGTCTACAAGGGCGTTCCTGCGCCATCCAACTTGGTGATTCCCAAGCACACTTATTTGAACGAGACCACCATCCTTATCGGTGCGGATGAAGGAGCGGCCTGATGAGCATTGACAATGCGCAGCCGGCGCCAACCGGGGCTCTCGGTTGGGTCGACAAACGATTCCCGATCATGCGGATGTGGAGCGAGCACTTCGCTGATTATTATGCGCCGAAGAATATGGGCTTGTGGTCCGTCTTCGGGTCCCTGGCTCTGGTGGTACTGGTGCTGCAGATCTTCACCGGCATCTGGTTGGCGATGGCCTATAAGCCGTCCGCAATCGAGGCCTTCGCGTCCGTCGAATACATCATGCGTGACGTCAACTGGGGCTGGTTGATCCGGTACATGCACTCTACCGGTTCCTCATTCTTCTTCATCCTCATTTACTTGCACATGTTCCGTGGTTTGATGTGGGGTTCCTATAAGAAGCCCCGCGAATTGTTGTGGATTATTGGTGTCGTCATCTACCTGGCCATGATGGCCAGTGCCTTCTTCGGCTATCTCCTGCCCTGGGGGCAAATGTCCTATTGGGGCGCGCAGGTCATCGTCAATCTGTTCGCGGCGGTGCCCGGTGTCGGGGAGGACCTGTCCGTCTGGGTCCGGGGCGACTACGTGATCTCTGACGTGACGCTGAACCGCTTCTTCGCCTTCCACTTCCTGATCCCGTTCATTCTGGCCGCGTTGGTGTTCCTACACATCGTTGCGCTGCACCGGGTGGGTTCGACCAATCCGGACGGAATCGAGATCAAAGAGAAAAAGGACGAGAACGGCATTCCCCTCGACGGGATTCCATTCCACCCCTATTACACGGTGAAGGATATCGTCAGCCTCGTCGTATTCCTCGCGATCTTCTCGGCCGTTGTGTTTTACGCGCCGGACTTAGGTGGTCTGTTCCTTGAACCGCCCAACTTCCAACCAGCCGATCCGCTGAAGACGCCGGAACATATCGCACCGGTTTGGTACTTCACGCCCTATTACGCGATGCTCCGTGCCGTCCCGCCGATCGGCGGATCGCAATTCCCGGGCGTGCTGGTCATGTTCGGTGCCATCGGCATCATGTTCCTATTGCCTTGGCTGGATCGCAGCGGCGTGCGCTCGATACGGTATAAAGGCACGCTGTCGAAGTTCTTCCTCGCGGCGTTCGCTGTGTCCTTCGTCGTGCTCGCCTACCTGGGCCTGCAACCGGCCAGCGACCTTTCAACGCTGCTCTCGCAGATCTTCACCATCGTGTACTTCGCGTTCTTCCTGCTCATGCCGATCTATACGAAGCTCGAAAAGACCAAGCCCGTACCAGAGAGGGTGACATCATGAGAAGTGCCATCATTGCAGCCGTTCTGCCGCTGTCGCTGCTGATCGCGCCGCTCACCACGTTTGCCGCGGGCGGGCACGGTCCGGAATTGCAGGCGGCCAATATCGATCTGAAGGACAAGGCTTCTCTGCAGCGCGGCGCCAAGTATTTCGCCAACTACTGCATGGGTTGTCACTCCCTGCAGTACATGCGTTACAACCGTATGGCCGCGGACCTCGATATCCCGGAGGACGAGCTCACCGAGAACTTGATCTTCGGGGACGCCAAACCTGGTGACCTGATGACGAATGCACTGCGACCCGAGGACGGCGCCGATTGGTTTGGGACCGAGATACCGGATCTCTCGTTGGTTACCCGGTGGCGCAATCCGGATTGGGTCTACACCTACCTCAAGTCATTTTATGTCGACGACACGCGTCCCTATGGCGTCAACAATCTGATTTTCGACAAGGTCGGTATGCCCCATCCCTTGTCGCACCTGCAGGGGATTCAGGAACCGGTCTATGCGGAAGCCGACGGGCACGGTGGTGAAGGAGGCGGCGCGCCGGGCCACATGATTGGGCTCCAACTTACCCAGCCAGGTCAGCTATCGGTCGAGGAATACGATAACATGGTCCGAGATCTGACCAATTTCCTCACCTATGTCGGCGAGCCCTACAAACTTGAGCGCCGCAGTTTTGGTCTCTATGTCCTGCTCTTTCTGGGCCTGATGTTCATTCTGGCCTACTACCTGAAAAAGGAATACTGGAAGGATATTCACTGACCGGCTCGTCGGGGCGCCGCAGGGGCGATTCCTCCGAGACAACTCATACAGTTCGTCGCTCAGGGTGCAAATGACCCTGGGCGATGATCAGCTCGGCGGCATTGGTCAATTTTGGGCCACATGTTGTTGGCCTCGTCATGCTTCCAGCGATTTGTCACTTGAGACGAATGCTCCGGGTGCGTCGCAAAGTCGACCCTAAGGTCTGTGCGGTCTTCCGCGCTCTCCGGTATCCTAGTTCGCCGATTCCCCGCCTCGACGCCGATTCGGTGTATCCTGTATAGGCTGGGTTGCGTTCGAAGTAAGGCGTCGGTTTTCCTTGGTCGGTCTGACCTGCCACACGATTACAAACGTTGCCCTACCGCGACCCGCCTAGGGCGATCCTGGCGCAGCCCCGCGGTCTGCCTGACGAATCCTATCCGGTGGCTGTCATCCGAAGATCTAACATGACCCTGTTCTCCGATCCAACTTGTCCTTACTGCCACCGCGTCCGCATGGTGCTCGCCGAGAAGAAGATCTCCGTCGATATCGTCGACGTAGACGCTCAGAACCTCCCGAACGAGGTCATTGACGCGAACCCCTACGCTACTGTTCCGACACTCGTCGATCGCGATCTGCGGCTCTATGATTCCCAGATCATCATGGAGTATCTTGACGAGCGTTTTCCGCATCCCCCGCTGCTGCCGGTGGACCCGGTTGCCCGCGCCAATGCGCGGCTGTTCATGTATCGTGTCGATCGCGACTGGTACAGCCTGATGCGCGACATTGCGCGCGGCATCGAAGACGATGCCGCACGCGCCCGGACAGCGCTGCAGGACAGCCTGAGCACGACTTCGCCGCTGTTCGGCGCCAATAAGTTCTTCATGAGCGATGAGTTTTCGCTCGTGGACTGCTGTATCGCACCCATGCTTTGGCGTCTGCCGGTGCTTGGTGTCGAACTGCCTGGCTCCGCAATCGATATCACCCAGTACGCGGCACGGATTTTCGAATGGCCATCATTCCGTCTCAGCCTCACCGAGGCCGAGCGCGAAATGGTCGCCAATGTTGCCTGACTGAACATCTGACGCTAGGGCCAAGCATCCCTTCGAGCCGCATTAAGAGGAGGTGTCGATGACCTCGAACCGACCCTATCTAATCCGTGCTCTCTATGAGTGGATCATCGACAACGGCATGACGCCGCATCTGGTCGTGGACGCGGAGCATGCCGCTGCGGTCGTGCCACGAGCCTTCGTTGACGACGGTCGCATCGTCCTGAATGTTGCTCCCGGGGCTGTTCAGGCGCTGCAACTCGGCAACGACGGCATTCGCTTCTCCGCCCGCTTCGGTGGATCGCCATTCGCCGTCTCCCTGCCGCCGCAAGCCGTACTGGGTATTTATTCCCGGGAGAACGGTCAGGGCATGTTGTTTCCGGACGAGGAGCCTGCGACAGAGGACGAGTCGAACACCGACCCAACCGACGACGGCGGAGGCGACAAGAAACCGAATCGGCCGTCACTCCGGGTGATCAAGTAATCCAACGCCCAGAATGCGCCGGCGACTCGGTCAGGGTCCGGGCTCAAATCGACGCTTCCAGGGTTTCAGGCGGGCGGTGCTATGCCCAGATCCAATTGCTCCAGCTGCAAGCCGAGCATGACCAAATGCCCGTTTCGCCGTCCGGTGCCTTCCTCGCTGAATTCGAACCGATACTGCCGTCTGAGGCGCACCCCTTCGCGGGTCCAGCGCAACCCGAGCCGGCGGAGTGCTACCGCCTGATCCAGAAATTGAACGCCATGTCGCTCACAGGCCCTGCGCGCCAAGCCCACGGCCATCTCTCGGGCCCGCAGCATATCCAGCCAGAGCCATCCTCCCAGCAGTAAGAGGAAGATTGCAAACAGGTTATCCATCGTGTTCGGGCTTGATCAGGGGCTAAGGCAATGGGGGAACTGCGAATCGTCGTCGATGACATCACCCGTTTGAGGCTCGATGTCATTGTCAATGCCGCCAATCAGAGCCTGCTTGGTGGCGGGGGTGTGGATGGAGCCATCCACCGTGCCGCCGGCCCAGAACTGCTGGCGGCCTGCAGGAAACTCGGCGGTTGTCCCACGGGTGAGGCGCGCATTACGCCAGGCTTCCGGTTGCCGGCGCGTTGGATCATACATACGGTGGGTCCGGTTTGGCGCGGCGGCATCCATGGCGAGTTCGATAAACTGCGCGCGTCCTACCGGCACGTCTTCGAATTGGCCCTCCAGCATGGGGCGCGAAGCATTGCATTTCCGGCCATAAGCACCGGAGTCTACGCGTTCCCGAAACCGGAGGCGGCGCGGATTGCCGTCGACGCCATGCGCGCCAACCAGCAGTACGCGGATCTCATCATCGCCTGCTGTTTCTCAGAATCGGACGCGGGAATCTACCGAAAGGCACTCGCGACGGCCACGCTAACCGAGTCTGAGTCGACTGGAGGACCGGGATG
Source organism: Thiohalocapsa sp. (assembly GCA_049670525.1). Classification (GTDB taxonomy): domain Bacteria; phylum Pseudomonadota; class Gammaproteobacteria; order Chromatiales; family Chromatiaceae; genus Thiohalocapsa. The sequence goes on from JBATTL010000146.1 coordinate 5,573, forward strand.
AAGTCCGTTCTACACTTGCTCGACGAGCTACCACTGATCTATTTGTTGATCCCCGCTTTGCTGCTTGGAATGGCCCCATGGCCAGTGCAGCCTGAGCCACATTTGTTGGAAAAGCTCCATATGCTGGTCGCGGGCGCGTTGACACGCCCGATCGACACCTTTGACTTGCTGATGCATGCCGCGCCGGCAATGCTTGTTGTCATCAAGGTGGGTCGTGACCTCTGGCTGCGGTCCAGGGCTTGAGCTACGGCCAGGTTTCGTGCGTCCAGCCCGCGTTCGATCGGAGTCGGACCACATCTCCTGGAAGCTTCCGGTCTCTCAATATGAGCGGTGGCCGATTGGTGTCGCCGCACGGCACCTCCTTCTATCTATATTAATAGATACTAAATAATTGATTTAATTGTCGCTCTTCTCTGCGGGCTTAAGGTGCCGCGGCTATTGACCCCAAAGCTCCGCCGACGGATCATGCTGCACTCTCGACAAGCGCGATTGCGTTTCAATTCCGACAAGACCGAGTTCACCCAGGAGCCACCGAATCATGAGTCAACACGAAGTAGTCCTCCTTTCCGGCGTGCGCACCGCGATCGGCGATTACGGCGGCGCTTTAAAGGGCATCCCGCCGACTGAGCTCGCGGCAATGGTCGTTCGCGAAGCGGTTGCTCGCGCCGGCGTTGATGCGGCCGACGTCGGTGCGTGCGTTTTCGGCAACGTCGTGCACACGGAGCCCAAGGACATGTACCTGTCCCGGGTCGCGGCGCTCAACGGCGGACTTCCGGATTCCAGCCAGGCCTTCACGCTGAATCGGTTGTGTGGCTCTGGACTTCAGGCAATCTGCTCGGCTGCCCAGCAGATCATGCTCGGTGACGCCGATGCCGCCGTCGCGGGGGGGGCGGAGAACATGTCACGGGCGCTCTACGGCATGGCCACCGCGCGGTGGGGTCAGCGCATGGGTGACGGTACCATGATGGACATGATGGTCGGCGCCCTCACGGATCCCTTCGATACCGTCCACATGGGCATCACCGCGGAGAATGTCGCCGACCAATGGGGAGTGACGCGCGAGGATCAAGACGGCCTGGCCGTGGAATCCCACCAGCGCGCCGCCGCTGCCCAGGCTGCGGGCCGATTCAAGGATCAGATTCTTCCGGTCGAGCTGAAATCTCGAAAAGGATCGACCATGTTCGAGGTCGACGAGCACGTGCGCGCCGACGCGTCCATTGAAGGGATGGCTAAACTCCGCACCGCGTTCAAAAAGGACGGCAGCGTCACCGCCGGCAACGCCTCGGGTATCAACGATGCCGCGGCCGCAGTCGTGCTGATGAGTGCTTCCGCCGCCGAATCCCGTGGGCTCAAGCCGATGGCGCGGTTGGTAGGCTATTCGCTCGCGGGCGTCGATCCCAAGATTATGGGTGTCGGCCCGGTGCCTGCCATTGAGCGGCTCATGGCAAAGACCGGCCTCAGTGTTGGTGACATGGACGTGATCGAACTCAACGAGGCCTTCGCCGCTCAGGCACTTGCCTGCGCCCGCGATCTAAAGCTGGACCCAGCGAAAGTCAACCCGAATGGCTCCGGTATCTCACTCGGGCACCCCATCGGTGCCACCGGCGCTATCCTGACGGTCAAGGCGCTCCATGAATTAGAGCGCACCGGCGGACGCTACGCGCTGATTTCCATGTGCATCGGCGGTGGCCAAGGTATCGCGGCCGTCATCGAACGCACCGGGAGTTGACGCGTCTGGATTGCTGGCCCGAAAGCTCATTCGAGCAATCGGGCTTGCTCGCTTCACGCATGACTACTGCTTGATGCTTGTCGTTCATTTCGCCGCGATTGCCGACCTGACAGCCGGTCTTTGCTCGCGCAGGGGCGGTTTTGGCGGAATCACTGCAACGGTCGTCACGAAGACACCCGCGGCAATGGCAAGGGCGTAGTAAGCCAGATGGCTGAGCGCATTCAATATTGCCAGCAGATAGACGCCGACGTGCGGCGCACTCAGCCCCACGCTGAAGAACATCGACAGGGCGCCGGCGGTGGCGGAGTCCAGAACGGCGGCCGGGAATGCCCCGGAGCGAGACCTTGGCGGGGAACGGGATGGTGCCCTCGGAGGTGAAGGACAATCCCGGCACGTCGGCGCGGCCCTGCCGGCGCCCGTGACCGCGATCGGTAGCGCGTAGCAGACGGCGACGGACGCTCCGGATGTGCGGCGCACCACCGCTCTGTTTACTGCAATCAGCTCACGCGGATTGAACGGCTTCACGTCTTCGTCGGCGTCGATTTCCAATCCGAAGATTTCATTGCTCAGCCGACGGTCGCTTGCTTGGCCTCGAGCTCCGGTCCAAGCATGATGGCGACCGGGCGCGTCTGGGGATTGGCCGCGAGGGCGATCTTGAGTGCCATCGTCAGCGGTACCGACAGAAACATGCCGGCCGAGCCCAGGATATAGCCCCAGAAGACCAAGGATAGGAAAACGACCAGCGTGGAAAGCCCCAGGCCGCGACCCATGACGCGGGGCTCGACGATGTTGCCGATCAGGACGTTGACGACCATGTAGCCGATTGCCGCGAGTACGGCCGTCTCTGGACCCAGTTGCACCAGGGCCAGCAATACGGCGGGGACTGCGGCGATGATGGAGCCGATCGTGGGGACAAAGTTGAGTAGAAAGGCGAGCGTCGCCCACATCCCGGCGAAGTCAACGCCAAGGAAACTGAGCCAGAGCCAGACCAGGAGCCCCGTGGCGAGACTCGTGTTGGCCTTGATCAACATATAGCGATTGATGGTCGCGACGACTTCGCGCATGTGCCCCATCGATTCGTCCGCTGATTCCAGCGCGACACGCAGCTTGCCGGGCAGGCTGTTGGCCTCGACCAGTATGAAGATGACCGTGAGCAGGATCAGCAGGGCATTGGTAAGCACACCGCCGAGCCCTTTGATCAGCTCGGCGGCGAAGCCCAGGGCGCGGGATGGGTCGGCCAATGAGTCGAATGCGCTGCGCGACAGGTGTAAGCCGGTGCCGTCGAGCCAGGCGACCAGCTCCCCGGACATGATCTTGAGCCGCGCCTGGTATTCCGGCAGGCTGGCATTGAAATCGTTCAGAGAGCCAGTGAACAGTCCGATCACGCCGCCGCCGACGCCCACCAGCAGTGCCACGACGACCAGCATCGCGGCCCAGCCGGGGAGGCCGTGATTGCGTAGATAGTGCAGCGGTGGTGCCACCAGGACGGCGATGAAGATCGCCAACAGGAAAGGGGTAATCAGTGCTGAGGCAGCCTTGAGGCCGGCGGCGACCACGACGAATGCGCCGGCCACCAACAGGAAGCGCGCCGCGGGCGTGAAACCTAGTTGCTCGTTCATCGGTGCGCCGCCAAGTCCATCAGTCGCCAAATTTAGGTAGGCCGGTGTAGAGCCACCAACCGACACGGTCCGCGTCCCAGCGCCATTCCTGACGGTCCATCAAGCTCTTCAGCCGCTGCTCGTCCTCGAGGACGTAATCGATTCGCACCAGTTGCACCGCCGTCTCCTGCGGTGTGATGACCGCGGGTTGGACGACTTCATAGCCGGTGACGCGGATGTTTTTCAGTGTTTCCGCGTTCAGGTCTTCCCGCTCGTCGGGGTGCAGGAAGCCGACCGCGGCGTCGAAGTAGCCCCAGCGGATTGACTCGCGATAGCCCTTGGTCGCGCTGTACAGCCCCATCGCCATCTTGTCCTCCTTGACGCGGCCGCAGGCCGTGCCGCCCAGACCGACGCAGGCGGCGAGCATCAGGATGGCGAGCACTCGAATCTGGGTCATCGGCGTATTCCGGCGTCGTTCGGGACCTGATCGGCTGCGATGATAAGCCATCGCGAGCCAAGCGGACCAGCGTCCCCGCGCGGCAACCGCGGCAACGCTGGGTTATCATGATCGGCTTTTCTCCCTCCCAGATCCTCATCGATCCGGCCAATGACGCAAATCCAGGACGAACCTCTGCTGAAAGTGCGCGTGGACGGAGCCGAGTTGACGCTGCTCGGAACCGCACACGTCTCGCGCAGCAGCGCCGAGAAGGTGCGCGAGCTGTTGGAGTCAGGTGACCGCGATTTCGATGCTGTCGCGGTGGAACTCTGCCGCAGCCGTTTCGACGCCATCATGCAGCCCGATGCGCTGAGCCGGATGGATCTGTTCGCGGTCATCCGGCAGAAACGCGTTTACATGGTGGCCGCGAATCTGGCCTTGTCGGCCTATCAACAGCGCCTGGCGGACCAGTTCGGCATAGAGCCCGGGGCCGAGCAACGAATGGCCATCGATCTTGCGGAGGCGCGTGGGCTGCCGGTTTTATTGATTGATCGCGAGGTCGGCGTTACGCTCCGCCGCGCCGCCCAGAACCTGGGTTGGTGGAAGCGGTTGAATCTCTTTTCCGGCCTGATGGCGGGCATGCTTTCGCGGGAACAGGTCACGGAGGACGAGATCGAGCGTTTGAAACAGGGCGACGTGCTTGAGACGACATTCGCGGAATTCGCCGACGATCGCCGTGACCTCTTCGTCCCGCTGATCGAGGAGCGCGACCGCTACATGGCCGCGCGTCTGACGCAAGAGCTTCGCGAGCAAGGCTACCGCGGCGTGCTGGCTGTCGTGGGCGCAGGCCATCTCAAGGGGCTTGCCGAGCAGCTGAGCCGGGAGCACCCAAGCCCGGAACGGGAATTGGCAGAACTAAACCGGGTACCGTTACCCGGACGCGGCTGGCAGTTTGTGCCCTGGATCCTGGTTGCGGTGATCTTGAGCCTGTTTGCCTACGGGTTCACCCGGAGTCCGGAGCTGGGCTGGAATCTGGTCCTGGATTGGGTGCTGATCAATGGCGGGTTGTCCGCGCTTGGCACTGTCGTCGCTGGCGCGCATCCGCTCACCGTGTTGGGAGCCTTCTGCGCAGCGCCGCTAACCTCCCTGAATCCGACCATTGGCGCGGGCATGGTGGCGGGTGCCATCGAGCTGACGTTGCGCCGCCCAAGCGTCGGCGATTTCGCAAGCCTGCGCGAAGATGTCACGAGCCTACGGGGCTGGTGGCGGAATCGTGTCTCGCGGGTACTGCTGGTGTTTATTTTCAGTACCATCGGCTCCGCTGCCGGTACCTATGTAGCAGGCTTTAGCATCCTCGGGCGGTTGATGGGAGACTGAGGCACGGCGCCCAACGGGACTCAGGGCTGCGCCGCGTCGTCTCGGCCATGCAGGGTGTCGCGGATGACGCCGACGGCATGCTCCATGTGCTGGAACGCGTGGTCTCCACCGGCATAGAGCAGCAGTCTGCCGCAATCCCGGTAAAGCGCCTCCGCAACGCGATAGTCAAACACCTCGTCACCCCGATCCAAAAACAGCGTGGTCGGCACGCCGTCATCGTCGCCGTCGCAGGGTTGCTCAATGCCATAGGCGCGGGTGGCATTGATCGTATCTTCGTCAAGGCGATACTCCTCGCCTCGCGCGGTGGCCATGGGCACGCCCAGGAAGTCCGACAACAGTTCCCAGGGTCTGAGCGCGGGGTTGATCATGAACAAGTGCGTCACCGGGAAATGCCGTGCCAGGGACTGACCGTAAAAAGCGCCCATGGAACTGCCCACCAGAATCGGTGCGTTTCCCTTGTCCGCGAATGTTCGCATCTGCGCCATCAATGCCGCCATCGCCTCGTCCGGTCGATGCGCCGGGTAGTCCGGCGCCAGGACTTCTTCGGGCGCCAGCGCTTCGCGCAGCAGTGCGGCCTTTTCAGATTGACTGGAACTGTTCAGTCCGTGGAGATAGACGATCATGAGGACCCCGGCGGTGGAGGCGGTCGCCCCGTGGCGGTTTTCCGTCTGTAACAATTCATGGTGCCTGGCGACTTAGGGCGCCAGCGCGCTCAAGCCTGACATGTTAACGGAATCGGTTGTCGCCGCCTGAACCGGTGCGACGTGCCGGGACGAACCGGTTCTCGCAAAAACCAGCGTTTGAATCCCAGGTTGCCCAGTTTGCTCCGTGTTCGGAGCGCTCCTCGTGGGTGCTCTCGTTTCCGGCTTAGAACGGACTCGCGGTAGGTCTCGGAAACCCCGACAAGGCTTCCTCAAGGTTACAATCGCTGCACGGTCCCATCTGTGGCCCCCGGACTCGGGAATTGAGCCCGACCACGGTTATCGTGCAGGCATCGCCATTGAATTCGTTGGAGCCGACGTTGAGCCTGTTTGAAAGTTTGCTGCATCGCATCACTGACCGTCTACCCTGCCGCATTATCGATGGGGAGCAAGGCGAGCCTTATCTAGAGCGTTATTATCTGTTCGGCCTTCTAGGCTGGCACGCCTATCTGCACCGTTTCGTCGATTCCGACCCCGATCGCGGTTTGCACGATCACCCCTGGGGCAGGGCGATGAGCCTGGTTCTCGTCGGCGGCTATGACGAGGTCCGGTTCGCCAGAGCGGCTGAGTCGCCCATCCCGGCGCCAACCTGCACCCGTGCGATCCGGCCGGGGCGGCTCAACCGCTTGCGGGGCGAGGATTATCATCGCGTCGTTCTGCGTGACGGCCGGCCCGCCTGGACACTGTTCATGCATGGACCACGAGTCCAGGGCTGGGGTTTTCTGCGCAATGGCACCTATCGCGCTATGGCCCGCGATGCAGGCGAGTTTCGTCATCGCGATTGGTGGAAGCACGCGCCGCGGGGGCACCTAGCACGATCACTCCGGGCGCGGGCTCATCCGGGTGCGATTTGATCGAATGCCTAACGGCAGGGGAGTAGACCGCATGTATCAATACCGATTCTCGGCCATCATGGCTGTCACCTTTTTGATGAGTGCTTGCAGCGGCAGCCCCGACGAGGTGAGGAGTTCTGACTCTTTACCTGTCAGTTGCCTGGAGCAGCCAGATACTGGTGTCTGCCGCGCCGCCAAGCCTGCCTATTACTACGATTACCAATCAGATAGCTGCAAGCGGTTCGTCTGGGGTGGCTGCGGCGGCAGTATTCCGTTCGAGAGCATGGATGCGTGCGTGGCGGCCTGCGGCGGGCGTCCCGCTCCATGAATTCAACGCCAAGGTTGGCCGCGATGAGGGAGCATTCAGCGGGGTACGACCGGAACGCATACAACGGGTTGGGTGCACAGCCATCCGGCGCCAGTTAGGTTGCCCGCCGATTCGTCGGTTCGTCAGCCTATGCAACCGCCCGTTCTGTCGGCGATTTTTATGCTGATGGCGTATCCGCGTGCTTCTGAAATTTCAGCACACGCAGCACTGCTTGCACGCTCGACTCAGGGTCTAGCATCCACCAAGCGCGATCCAAATGGGCTGATAAACTCCAGGAAGGGGTCGCGAACGCATCCGATCCAGTATTAGGGTCCTATCCCAATGCCTTTGGTTAGCCGTTGTGATGGTTCATTAATCTTGGGACAGCGTCGGCTTGCGGTGCTGTCCGTAATGACCGTCATCGCGCTCACGACGGCACAAGTCTGCGCCGAGACCTGGAGGGGTCAGCTGCAACGTGGCGGAGCGATCCAAGTCGATCCGGATACGCATCGCGCTCTGCGCGATGGAGGCGGCGAATTGCGCCCCATGTGGGACGGTGTGCATCGTCTCGACGACGGCTCCACTGTGATCATCCGCGACGGGATCGCAATTCCCACGGAGCAGATGTACCGGGCATGGTCCCGCGACACCAGGCCTCAGCCCTTGTTCGAAGACCGCCACTGCAATCAACTGGTACGCAAGACCTGCGGCTTTGATAGTTCCTGCAGCAATAGCGCGGCTTGTATGCGCGCCCGCAGCCTACTCGCGGATGAGAGCCGGGAGCAGCGCGACCAGCCCTTCTCTGCCGGTGCTCATCCACACACCGCCGCGAGTGAGCAATGCCGTCTAGCTTTGACCGACCCCGGGTACAATGCCTGCCCTGGTCTCGAAGCAGCCATGGGCAATAGTCGATGTCGCGCACTCGTTGATCTGGTCTGTGGCGCTTCGGACCAGTGCGCGCAGACCCCTCCCTGCGGTGCCGCCACGCAGCTACTGCGCATGGAGACCGAGGAGCGTCTGGCCAACGACGACCCTGCTGCCCTGAGTGTAACGGGCAGTCAATGTCTGGAGGCGATGGGCAACGCGTTTTTTGTCCGCTGCGAGCCGATCATGGCGTCGCCGGAATCCCAAGAACGCCCGTAGGCGGGAGATGAATCCTGTGCCAGTTGGCTTTTCTTTTCGTCCGCTTTCGGCGCCGCCGCAGTCAAAGCGGCGGGCTGTGCTCCCGCTGAGGCGGTTTGAAGGCGAACGACCCTGCTCCGCGCTCTGGTGCGTTCTTCGTCGAATGCCGTCCCAACGCTCGTCATCTATTGCTGCTGCTCGTCGAAAAGGACGAGATTCACGCCGCGGACAGGCCCTCGTTGCAGTCAAGATTTGCAGGCTCTAGGCCTATGCGATAATTGGCTGATGGTTTTCCGTTGAGTTGCCGCACCGCCGAATGACCGACCTGCACGACTTGGAACTGATGCTCCGCTCCGAGACGCCGATCTTGATGATCGAGTCGTTGGAAGAGCCGCGAATCCTTCAATTGTTCACGCGCCTCGCGCTCCGCCTGGAACAGCCGGTTTTCGGCTGGTCGTTGACCGAGGGACTCCGACGCATTGAGCACGCGCTGGCATTCGATCAAGAATTGGCCGATCCGCCAGCTGTGTTGAGGCATATCAAGAACACCGGTCAACGCGGCATCTATCTGCTGCTGGACTTCCACCCGTTTCTAGACCATCCACTGCACGTGCGGCTCATGAAGGAAATCGCGCAAGGCTTTGAAGTGCTGCCGCGCCGGCTCGTGCTGATTAGCCACGGGCTGCAGGCGCCTGCCGAGTTGCGGCATCTCAGTGCAAGTTTCGAACTGCGGCTTCCGGACCGCAACCGGCTACTGGCGTTGATTCGCGAGGAAGCTCAGCGCTGGCAACACGCAGCGCCAAACCGCAGCTTTCGCGCCAATCGTGATGCTGTCGATCAGCTCTCACGGAACCTGCTCGGCGTCACCGAGTCCGATGCGCGCCGCCTTGTGCGCAATGCGATCGTCAAGGACGGTGCCATCACCGAGTCTGACGTCGCGGATGTCACCAAGGCAAAGTACGAACTCCTGAGCCCGGAGGGTGCGATCTCGTTCGAATACGACACCGCTGGCTTCGGCGACGTCGCCGGGTTGGGTAACCTCAAGGCCTGGGTCGATCGGCGCCGCGACGCGGTCTTGACCGCTGACGCAACAGCCGACCGGCCCAAGGGAATCATGCTCCTCGGCGTGCAGGGCGGCGGTAAGAGTTTGGCGGCCAAAGCGGTGGCGGGACGCTTGGGCATACCACTGCTAAGGCTGGACTTCGGCGCGCTCTACAACAAGTACATTGGTGAGAGCGAGCGCAACCTGCGCGATGCGCTGCGTACGGCAGATGTGATGGCCCCTTGCGTGCTCTGGTTCGACGAGATTGAAAAGGGCCTGTCCACCGGCAGCGGCGACGACGGCGGCCCGAGCCGGCGCATCATCGGCGCGCTACTCACGTGGATGGCGGAGCGCAAAACCGGCGTATTCATCGTCGCCACCTCGAACGACATTTCGCAATTGCCACCGGAACTGGTTCGCAAGGGTCGTCTCGACGAGATCTTTTTTATCGATTTGCCGGACGCCGATGTGCGCCGGGAGATCTTTCGCATTCATTTGGAGCGGCGCGGGCTCGATGCCACGGAATTCGATCTGGATCTGCTGTCCGACGCGAGCTCGGGATTCTCGGGCGCCGGCATCGAACAGGCCGTGGTGTCGGCCCTGTACGCGGCGCGAGCCGCCGAAACGGGGTCCACTCCGGGGCCGACTACTGGGCAGATCCTGGCCGAGATCGAAGGTACGCAACCGCTGTCCCTGGTAATGGACCGCCAGATCGACGCGCTGCGTGACTGGGCCGCCGGGCGAACGGTGCCAGCCTGACAGCGCGTCACGATCGGTCCGAGAATCGGCGCCGTTGAGTCCTCATGCAGGCGTGGTATCGCTGATAGATCAATGCGGCTGATTCATCATTGCTCTGTCAGCAGCTGCCGGGCTCGGCGGCTCCTGATGACCTCGATGATGGGTCTGTTGCCGGCAACCGCGCTTGCGCTTGATGTGCCCGATTCGCGGGTGCTGCGCGTGGGACCGCGGCACGCGTTGAAGGTCCCAAGCGACGCGGCTCGGGTGGCGGACAACGGCACGATCGTGGAGATCGACGGCGATCGACTTTGCGCCCGAGGCCAAGGACAAGGCTGCCCCCGGCTTTCTCGTGGCCAGCCACAATCGCTTCGTTAACCAGGGTAGTCTTGGCGCCTTCGTGCGCAATCACGCGATGCTGGAGGCGTTGTTGAATGGCAACGAACTCCAGGGCAGGATTCACCCGCTCCGGGGACCGGGCCACGTGCGCTAGCCCGCAGCGCTGGAGCGCCGTTGCGTCGACAAGATCCGCCGCCATCTCATCGCAACTTGCGCGAGCTGATCAAAGATTCAGGTCGGTTCGTGCATGTCTTTGACCAGCCTGCGACTGGTTCGCATGAGCGACCGCGGCCCGTTCTGACCCTCAGCCAATGAGAGATACGCATGGAGTACAAGGACTACTACAAGATTCTCGGTGTGGCGCGCGACGCGAGCCAGGACGACATCAAGCGCGCCTATCGCAAGCTCGCACGCAAGTACCATCCGGACGTCAGCAAGGAGTCCGATGCCGAGTCCCGCTTCAAAGAAGTCAACGAGGCCAACGAGGTGTTGAAGGACCCGGAAAAGCGGGCCGAGTACGATGCACTGGGCACCGGTTGGCATGCGGGCGACGAGTTTCGACCGCCGCCTGGGGCGGGGGCGCATCGGCGCGAGCGTGAATTCTCACCTGAGGAGGCCGCCCATTTCAGCGATTTTTTCTCCAGCATTTTCGGAGGTCATGGCGGTATGGGTGGATTTGGCGGCGCGCACGGCGTCCGCGACGACTTGCGGCGTCGCGGCGCCGATCAGACGGCACGCATCCGCATTTCGCTCGAGGATGCCTACCATGGCGCCAGCCGGCAATTGCGTCTCGATATGCCCGAGTTCGATAGCAACGGTCAGCCCCATTCGCGGACCCGGACCCTCAATGTGCGCATTCCCGCCGGCATCACCGAGGGTCAACAAATCCGGCTCGCCGGTCAGGGTGGTCCCGGTCTAGGCGGCGATAGCGGCGATCTCTTTCTGGAGGTCGAGTTCGAGCCGCATCCAATCTATCGTTGCGAAGGGCGGGATATTGAACTCAAACTGCCTGTCTCTCCCTGGGAGGCCGCGCTGGGCTCCACGGTGCCGGTACCTACCCTCGGCGGGACCGTCAGCCTGAAGATCCCGTCAGGCTCCCAGAGCAATCAGCGTCTGCGGCTCAAGGGCCGTGGCCTTCCGGGAAAAGGGCCGGGAGCGACGCCGGGCGACGCCTTTGTGCAGTTGGAGATCGTCAATCCGCCCATGGCTGGTTCGGCCGAACGCGCGGCTTACGAGGAGATATCAAAGCGCTTCGGTGCATTCAATCCGCGCGCGAAACTGGGGGTCTGACCCATGGTACAAAAACAGATCGGCATCGAAGGGGTGCTGCTCGATGAGCACACATTCGTCAGTGTCGCAGAACTCACCCGGGTCTGCGGCGTCAGCGTCGAGCAGGTGCGTCTGCTGGTGGGTGAAGGCGTGCTCCAACCCAGCGACGGTTCCCAGCCCGAGCAATGGCGCTTCACCGGTATCGAAGTCAAGCGTGCCCGGCGTGCCCTGCGGTTGCAGCGCGATTTGGAGCTGAATCTGCCCGGCACTGCCTTGGCGCTCGAACTGATCGAGGAACTCGAAATCCTGCGCCGTCGTGTTCGGAATCTGGAGCAGCGCGTGGGCGGCTTACGGGATGCGGATTGAGTCCCGCGTGTTGAAGTTCGGCGCCCCGCGGCGTGATCTTCGCCGTTCGCCTTTTTCGCGCCCATTCGTGCCCAATCAGCGAACAACATGACGTCTCCCCAACTCCTCGCCGCGCTTGCGACCCACCACGAGATGATGCGGGAGCAGTTGCGTCAGGTCCCCGTTGATCAGTCCATGCGCCCGTCTGCATGACAAGCGAGCAACGCAAGGCTCCCGTGGATGCCTATGACGAGTTGTTCTATCAGAGCCTTTGTCTTCCGCGCACGCATCCGGACCATCTCGCCGCCCTCGGGCGGCTGATGGGACTGGACACCGCTGACCCGGAAGGTTGTCGTGTGCTGGAGCTGGGTTGTGCCAGCGGGGGCAATCTGATCCCCATGGCCTATAGGCTGCCGAAGGGGACTTTCGTCGGTGTCGATCTTTCCGTGGAGCAAATTGCCGCCGGCCGCTGCTTCGCCGATGGTCTGGGGCTCGGGAATATCGATCTGCGCGCCGCGGATATCGCGAATCTGCGTGACGGGCTGGCAGAGTTCGACTATGTGATCGCCCATGGTGTTTATTCCTGGGTGTCGGATGCGGTGCGTTTGGCGATGCTTGCCTTGGCACGCCGGGTGCTGGCGCCGAACGGCCTGTTCTACGTCAGCTTCAACACGCTGCCCGGTTGGCGCCTGCGTGGTATGCTGATTGACATCCTGCAGGACGCTGGCCGTGGCGAATCCGATGCGGCGGCGCGCTTGTCGGCAGCGCAGGCCGCGTTGACGCGGCTGGAACGCGCATTGCCCGGGCTACCTGGGCTCAGCGCCGAGTATCTGCGTGCGGAAATCGCAAATTTGCGCGCGCTGCACCCGACTTATCTCTATTTCGAGTACCTGGCGGAGCACAACAGAGCGTTTCTGTTTCGCGAATTCCTGACGGATATCGAGGGTCAGGGACTGCGCTACCTGTGTGACGCCAACCTGCATCGGCAGTTTCCGGCGACCTTGGGTGATACCGTCGACGCGGCACTCGCCGACCTCAGCGACGGTGCCGACCTCGAGCAGTGGCTTGACTTTGTCGGCAACCGCAACTTCCGTGAGAGTCTGCTCATACGCGACGATGCCGATTGCGACGAGCAGCTGTCGCTGGAGCGTTTCGCCGGTCTGTGCTTCAGCGCCGACTTGAGTCCGCCGCCGACACTCGATCTCCGGGACGGCGCCGCCGCGGCCTTCCGCCGCGCGGACGGTGAATCGGTCGACGTTCAGCATCCGCTGACCAAGGCGCTGCTGTCGGATCTGGCCGCGCGATACCCGGAGGCGCTCATGCTGGCGCATCTGCTGTCCGCGGCGCAGCATCGCGTGCAGTGCGCCGGCGGTGATCGTGCCGGTGAGGTCGACGCGCTGCTCGCGGAGTTGTTCAGCCTGTTTGCGCGCGGCTTCCTGCGCGCTCGGATAAGGCCGCGGCGGCTCGGTAGGGGAATCGCGCAGCGTCCCTGTGCGACCACCTTGGCCCGGACTCAGGTCTCAAGCGGGCAGGACAGTGTCGCAACCGTCGATCACGGCAGTCTTGGCGTCGACGGTCTTGCGGCGAGCCTAATTGGCTATCTCGACGGTAAACGCACCTTGCCTGACGTGGTCGAGCAGTTGGCGTCCGATCTGGAGTCCGGCGCGCTGCGGCCCGACGACGACGCCCCGTGCAACTGGACAACGGGCTCCCGTCATTCGGTCGCGCAGGCTTGCAACGAGCTTGTGGCGATGTTTTGGCGCTACGGCTTGCTCGAACAATCCTGCGACGACTGATGGTCTCAGAGCCGAGTCAGAATTGCGTCATCCCGGCTTTCTTGCCCCGGAGCCAGCGCATTCAGCAGATTCGACCACACGCGCTGACGAGACGGGTCCTGCAATAGAAAGTGCACGATCGACCAGGTATAGAGATAGGCCAGGTCGCTGCCCGACGGGTTCCAGTCGACGCGATCGCTGGCGAGGAAGTTAGGGCTTCAACGATTGATGCACGAAAACGTGAACCCTGCCGCATCTGGATGTCGGAATCACTCTTTTTCTGTCTCTTGGGCTGGTTTTCGCCGCGATTTTTGCTACGATAATGTTACGAATTCATGACTAAATAGTGCGCGGAGAGGTTCCAGTTGTATACCATAAGAAGCAAGGGCCACACCTATCTCTACCAGGTCGACTACGGCGAGGAGGCGTACGTCGCCCGTATCATCGTTCGTGCCGACAGTGCAGGCACCGAGGGCCTGTTCCTGGTCAAGCAGGATGGCTCGCTGGAGCCAGCCGATGATCGCGACGGTTTCGGTGCCAATGGACTCCGCACTGACGGGCTTTGGCCGAAACCACCGCGTGAAGCCATTTCCGATGCGCGTGTCATCGCACAGCAGAAAGCGCATTCCTTCGCTTGACGCGACGCTCATGAGTGACCGCTCATGGTCAGAATCGTCATGGAAGTCGTGCATCGCGCCATGAGCCGGCCGTTCTCTTGAGTCCTTTTTCGCGGCTCGTTTCCGACAGTGCAACGGGGCTACAATAGTGGGTTTTCCCAAAACCCCATGAGCCGTCATGGCTCGCATGCCCCATGTCCCAACTCGACGAGCAACTCGCGAAGCGCCGCACCTTCGCAATTATTTCCCACCCAGATGCAGGCAAGACCACGCTGACTGAGAAGCTGTTGCTTTTCGGTGGGGCTATCCAGATGGCGGGCACGGTCAAGGGCCGGAAGGCGGCGCGTCATGCCACCTCCGACTGGATGGAGTTGGAGAAGCAGCGCGGCATTTCGGTGACCTCGTCTGTGATGCAGTTTCCCTACGACGACGCGATCGTCAATCTCCTCGATACGCCGGGTCATGAGGATTTCTCCGAAGATACGTATCGCACGCTGACGGCTGTTGATTCAGCGCTGATGGTGATCGACGCGGCCAAGGGCGTCGAGGATCGCACCATCAAGCTGATGGACGTCTGCCGGCTGCGCGACACCCCCATACTCACCTTCGTCAACAAGCTGGACCGCGAAGGCCGAGACGCAATCGAGATCCTGGATGAAGTCGAAGACATCCTGAAGATCCGGTGCGCGCCCATCACCTGGCCGATCGGTATGGGCAAGCGCTTCAAAGGTGTCTACGACCTGCGTCATGACTGCACCCACCTGTTTAGTGCCACCCATGGCGGGAAGATTCAGGCCGGTGAGGTGATCGAAGGCATCGACAATCCGCGTATGGATGAGTTGCTGGGCGACCAGGCCACAGAGTTGCGCGATGAAATGGAGTTGGTGCAGGGCGCGAGCCATCCGCTGGATCTCAATGCCTATCGGTCTGGCAAGCAGACGCCGGTTTTCTTCGGCTCCGCCATCAACAACTTCGGCGTCAAGGAACTGCTCGACGCCTTTGTCGAATACGCGCCGCCGCCACGGCCGCGCACGACCCGCGAGCGCAGTGTTGCGCCAGCCGAGGATAAATTCACCGGGTTTGTCTTCAAGATCCAAGCCAATATGGACCCGGCGCATCGCGACCGGGTGGCGTTCCTGCGTGTCTGTTCAGGTAGTTACAAGCAGGGCATGAAGATGCGGCACGTGCGTATAGGAAAAGCGGTACAGGTGGCCAATGCGATCACCTTCCAGGCGGATGAACGTCGGCGTGTCGAAGAGGCCTGGCCTGGCGACATCATCGGTCTGCACAACCACGGCACCATTCAGATCGGCGACACCTTCAGTGAGGGCGAAGACCTCAAGTACGAGGGCGTGCCGTATTTCGCACCGGAGTTGTTTCGCCGTGTAGTCCTGAAGGACCCCCTCAAGACGAAGGCGCTGCAGAAGGGCGTGCTACAGCTGTGTGAGGAAGGTGCAACCCAGGTGTTTCGGCCCCTCAAGAACAACGACATCATCCTTGGCGCCGTGGGCATCCTGCAGTTCGATGTTGCAGCTTACCGTCTCAAGGACGAATATGGCGTCGAAGCCGTGGTGGAGCCTGTGAGCGTGCACACTGCACGGTGGATTGCATGCGATGATCCGAAGATGCTTGCCCGATTGAAGGAAAAGGCCTACGAGAATCTCGCGCTGGACGGTGATGAGCGACTTGTGTATCTGGCGCCCACACGGGTTAACCTGCAGTTAACGGAAGAGCGCTGGCCCGAAGTGCGCTTTCTGGCGACACGGGAGCTTTGATCTCGCGTATTGCGGTTTTCATGCGCTGGCAGTGAATTGGTTCGTCCGCTCGTGACCGCCTTGCCCGTTTCACTCGTTCGGCGCGCGCTCCGTGCCGATTTGGGCGTTGGCGGCGGAGCTGCCCGTTACTCCATACGAGTCGGAACAGGGCCGTTATGATTCGACGTCAGTCGGGAAGTCGCGCCGTCTTCGAGCTGTTTGCGCCGGGTCTGCTCGGTCCGATTCCGATGCCAACGGATCGGCGACCGCAAACGCCGATTCTGAACCTGCTGCTGGCCCGCGGGCGGCTATCCACATCCGCCGGTACGGATCTCGCCTCGGCGCTGCTGTCGCGCTTCAACACGGAAGCCAGCGCACCTTACTGTCTGTCCGTTGATCGCCCGGACTGGGACCGCTCCGGCTATTGGATGCATGCGGATCCAGTCCATCTACGACCAGATCGGGATTTGCTTCGGTTGTTCGACGCGCGCCATCTCGGTATCAGTCAGGCCGAAGCGGATGCAATGGTCGGCGAACTGAACGCACACTTCCGTCAGGATGGGCTCGAATTCTGCGCCCCTGCAGCATCGCGTTGGTATCTGCGATGCGAGGAACCGCCGGCGATCACGACCCAGCCTTTGGAGCGCGCGATTGGGCAACATGTGGACGGTTTGCTGCCCGCCGGCCAGGATTCAACGCGCTGGGCCAGTCTCGTCAACGAGGCGCAGATGCTGCTGTTCCAAACACCGGTCAATCAGCGGCGCGAAGCCGCGGGGCGTCCCGCCGTGAGCGGACTCTGGACTTGGGGCGGCGGTGTCTGGCAGGCGCCAAGGCTGGCCAGTCGCCTGGATCTGATTCAAGCAAAGTCACCATTGGCGCGTGGACTTGCTGCGGCCGCCGGGATCACTGTCAAGCCGTCGGATGCCCCATGGCCGCGCGGCGCAAAAGCGGTGCTCGCGATCCGGGAGGATTTACAGGATGCGGTGCTGGATGCAGATGATCGCGCGTGGGCCGCCGCGGCAGCATCGATCGATCACCAACTGGCACCCGTCTTGGAGGCGCTCCGCTCCCGCCGTCTCTGCCGAATCGTCGTTGATGCCTGCGACGGTCGGTGCTGGGCGATTACCCGGTCCGACTTACGCCGTTTCTGGCGCAGGACTCGTCCAATCGCCGATCAAGCCTCGGGGCACCTACATTGAAGCCCCGCATGGCGCGTATCGGTGATGACGCTGATGGCCGGCGACGGGCGAAGTGGTAATGCAGTCCACTAAATCGTCTACGCAGAGAGCCGTCATTCCGGGAGCCGCAACACCTTCCAGACGCCCTCGACTTCGCACAGATCGGCCGTTGTGCGCCCGTCCCCAACTTGCGCATGATTGTCGATCCGCAGCCGCCTGCAGTTTATCTCCTGATGGGTAAAGGTGCGCAGCGCGACGGCGCTGCCATAGTTCGAAGTCTTGTCGTTGCGCCAAGTCCGCGGAGCATTATCGTCGGGCGCGGCCAATACCGCGTCGATGTTCGCCGTCATCATCGCATTGTCCTCGGCGCTGAAGTAGCGCATGGGCGCTTGCTCCAGAAAGCCGTAAACAGCCGCCGATGCGGTGCCGGAGAGCGCGGCCAGCAGCGTCAGCAGTAGGATTCGGATGGTCAGCTTGACAGCGGTTGCGGGCATCGGCTCGTCTCCGTCGGCGGGGTAGCTTGCGCTGAGTATAACCTGTTGCATAAAGGCCTCGCGCGAGACGACAACAGCGCTAGTGCGCGGCATCGACCAAGATTGATCTTAGCACCCGGAGCAGGTCTACCGTTGCCATGGAGAGGATATAGCCGCACTTTCCCCCATTGATGAAGACACGATCTAACGCGGTGATTGAGTGCTCGCAGTAGACCGGCATCGATCTGCGCGTCCCGAACGGCGATGTCCCGCCCACCTGAAAGCCGGAATGTTTGTCTGCGATCTGCGGCTCGCAGGGCTGCACGCGCTTGGCACCGATTTGCTTCGCGAGCTTCCCCGTGGCCACCTCGCGGTCACCGTGCATCAGCACGATCATTGGCTGCCCCAGATTGTCCTCCATGATCAGTGTTTTGATCACCTGGTGTTCATCCACGTCGAGCTGGGCGGCAAACTCGGCGGTCCCGCCGCCAGCATACTCATAGAGGTGTCCATCGAACCGGACGCGCTCGGCCCGCAACAGCCGCACTGCTTGCGTAACGGGTTCCTTTCTCGATGCCATTTTCGCCCGATCTGCTCCTCCCGCGCCCAGTCGTTACTACCAATGTCCCGTGCCTCGCTCGCCTTTGTAGGGGCCGACGACATCGTCGGTGATCCAACCGCCGTAGTAACCCCCTGCCTGGGCACGCACCGCCGCGCCGTCGACAAGGCAACGCAAAAGTGAGGGATAGCAGGCGTACCAGCCGGCGATCACTTTAGCGTCGTCCAGAGCCATTGGATAGCGCCAGAGGGCGTTCTTGATGATGCCGGAACTGCCTTTGGCGTGGAAATACTCGGCCTTTCCCTTCCATTCGCAGAAGGTGCGCCGCGGCGAAACCGACAACAGCGACAGGTCGATTGCCTCGGGCGGCAGATAGAAAGTGGGTGGACTGCCGGTTTCCAACGCCCTGACCGCAATGCTGGTGCGCGCCAAAAGCAATTCTCCCGCGTATATCTCAACCTGGCGCCGGCTCGGCATGTAGGCAGGCGGCCGTGGGTAGTCCCAGACGGATTCCTGTCCGGCGGCCGGATCGTCCGCGAAATCCGGTCGTCGCTGCCCTCGATAGGTCCAAAGGCCTCGGGCTCGCTCCAGATCGTGTTTGCCTGGTTTCATCGCCTGTGGCCGCCACTGAATTGGCGCGAGTTCCGCTTGGCGGGTGGCATTAGCCGCGCTTTCTCCAGACAAGCGTCCGGTTGTTAACGGGCATCGACAGGTCGCGTTCCAGTTCCAGTCCCGCCGCGTGCGCGAACCGCCGCAGATCCGTGAGATCGCGAACGCCGCTCCGCGGGTCACGTTGTCGAAGCATGCGGTCGAATTCCGCATTACTGGGGCTTGTATGGACTCCATCGTCGCTGAATGGGCCATAGAGCGCGAACGGCATCCCGGCCGCCAACAGTCTTCCGACGCCGGTGAACAGACGTTCCACCTGCGCGGCAGACATGATGTGCGCCGTATTTGCGCTGAAGACGGCGTCAACGGGTCCGGACGGCCATTCCCGATCCACGTTTAATGTCAGTGGTGCCGGCAGGTTGGGCAGCGCCGCGTGCCGTAGCCACAGGTTGATACCGGGCAGATGCTCGGACAGGTCGCTGCATTGCCAGATAAGCTGCGGCATCGCTGCCGCGAAATGTACGGCATGTTGACCGGTACCACTGCCGATCTCCAGGACCCGACGTGCCTGCGCAAAAAGTGGCGCGATTTCCGCCAAGATCGGCGCCTTGTTCTCGTCGCAGGCGGCGGAATAGGGCTGGGCGAGCTCAATCATTTTAATTGCAATAGCGCATTCGAATCGCGGCTTGGACCTTGGCAGACATGGGCGCGCGACCTGGGTTCGCAAGCGTTGCGGTCGCTATTTGGCCCTGGGCGCCCCGGCGCCTCGGAGGAACACAAGGCCGCGTATCCCGCGACGCCCCGGGTCGATCTTAGGGTTCAGTGGAGCGCGCAGCGGGCGCCTACGGTTCAAGGGCGGGGCGCGCTTCATCTTAGCCTTAGGCCTCATCAGGGACGCCGAGCGGCGTTGGAATCCGCTATCATCGAATTACTTTGTCGGTCTTGCCACGTCTGCCTCGACCTCATCGCCGCATCGAACCAAATCCTTGCAACATGCTCGCGCCCGTCACGGTTCTCACGTTCATCGCCGTCCTGGTCAATGCGGGCTGCTCGGTGTCAGCGCCTTCGGTGACCGGTTCGGGCCCCGCGACGATGCCCGGGTCGACGTCGGAAGATGGGGCGAGCTGGCGTTCTGCCGGGGAGCTGGTTGATGCCGATTCGCAGCTGCCGACGGTTAGCGGACAGGGACTGGACGATGATCGTTTGGATGCCTCCGAATTCCTGCGGTCCGGTCTGGTCGTGCGCTGTGCCAATGTCGCCGAAGTTGGCGCTGGCGACGGCTTTGTGCGTGAGTTGGTTTCGGACCTGTATGCGGACGGCGTCGATCCCGGAACAGCGACTGATGCACTGGTCATGGCAGGCTGCGGAGGACCCGATGTCATCGTCCGCGAATTGGTCGCTCAGGGTGGCGATACGGCCGTGCTCCCGGTGGTCGATCGTGCCATTGCGTTGCAAGGGCCGGCATCCAGCGGCCGCGCGGAGAAGGCTGCCGCGCAGGGACTTCGGCGTTGGCGGCGCGCCACGGGGCTTGACGCGGCGCATGTTTCAGGACCCTTGGTGGGCTCCAGCCTTTCAACTGCCATGATCTACTTTACACTTGGCGGCGATGGCGATCCGGTCCAGCGATCGTCTAGTTTGGCGCAACGCTTGGGGACCGCGGCGCCGGGCTACGGTATCTATACCTACGTCCTCTATGGTGCCGATGCGGGTGGCGCGGAGCCCGCCAATATCGACACCTACCTGGAACTGCTGCGCGTCATCGAAACCTATGTCCTTGCCGCAGTTGGCGAAATCGTCGGACCGGATCGTCAGGCCCACAGTTTTCTGGTGCCTGTGCACGCGGATCGCCGCGGAGCAACTCTTTTGGAGCGCACCGGTCCGGAACTCTCGGCGCGGATGCGCGCTGACTTCAGTGCGTACTTGCGTGCCGGCGGTCAGCTTGAACTGGCGCAGCGTTTTAGCCAAGGCACCGGCCCTTTCCTGGTTTCTAGCTTGGAGCCAAGACTGGTGCCCGCGGACCAGCGGGCGTCGCGGATGCTTGTGGACCTCGGTGATATCGGACCGGAGTACATGTACAGCGTCGTGGATGCCTACGACCGCCTGATCCCGAGTGAGCAAGTTGGCAGGGTCGACAGTCTGGCTGCTATCCGTACTCGTTTGATCGAGATGTTCCCGGATAGGGCCATCGATGCCGCCGCCGCGCCGCCGCCAGCCGGTGGTTGGGTTTTTCTGTTCGGCAGACCGCAAAGGGCCGGGGTGGCGGGGCGGCAAACGCTGGGGGCGCGTGTCGCAAGCAGCAGTCAAGTACGTCGCGGTAGCCCTGCCTTGGTGGCGCGCTGATGTTTGGTCCACGTATCGGTGGGTTGTTTAAATTCTTACTGGGCGTTCTATTGCTGCAGGTCGCCACAGCGCTCCTGACGTACACGGCGCTAAAGACCGACCTGCAGCAAACCGCGTGGCTGTTTGGCGCACTGGCGGTGACACTGGGCGTGCTCGTGGCCCTGTGGTTCGACTCCGTCATCGGTAGTGTCAAGGAACACGCGATGGCGCGGCAACAGAAGCGACATTCGCGCGAACGCGAAAAGCTACGCGTGCAGGCGGAACGGGACAAGGCCAAGCTTGCAAGGGAGCGCAAGCGCGTCTCCGGCGGTGCGACGCTGAAGACGGGCGTCGCGGTCGGCGGGTTGGTCGGCGTTGGGGTGGCAATGGTTCTTGCGCAATTCGTGACATTGGGTCTGCTGACGATCTCCACGGCGGGCGGGGCCGCGCTGGGCTACGGTGTTCGTTCACGGCAGGAGAAACTCATTCGCGCCCGCGAGCAGCGGCAGGCTGAGAAGCTTGTGCTGCCTCATGAGGACTTGCCCGCGCTGGACACCGACATCCAGCCGCGGCGAATGACTCGCAAGCGCCGTCAGCCCGCTGATTAGCGGAAGGCCACCGCGGTCCGGCGCTTGTTTGGTCAGGTGAGATTTCGCTGGGATTGGTTCGTGCAAAAACTGAGGAGGCGCCCATGTCAACGACCTCGCATTTCGCGGCCGGCAGCTTCTGCTGGGTCGATCTCGCCACGACCGATCCGCGTGCGGCCACGGCTTTCTATACGGATATCTTCGGATGGGCGGCCTATGACGTTCCCACCGACCAAGGCGTGCCTTACACGATGCTGACTAAGGGCGGCCGCAAAGTCGCTGCGTTGTTCCAGCTTTCTGCCGACATGGGAACGCATCCGTTCTGGCAGAGCTATGTCGCGGTGAATGATGTCAATGCGAGCTCCGCGCGGGCGAACGCCCTCGGCGGTCGCATTCTGATGCCGCCGATGGATGTCATGAAGGCGGGACGCATGGCTGTGGTCCGGGATCCCGGCGGTGCGGCATTCGCTCTCTGGCAGCCGAGAGAGCATGGCGGCGCCGATCTGGTCAACGCCGTCGGTGCCGCCTGCTGGCATGAGCTACAGAGCTTGGATGCTGACGACGCGCAGCGGTTCTATGCCGGACTTTTTGGCTGGACGTTACGCATCAGCGAGAGCCTCCCGGGGGAGACGTATCGGTTATTCCACAACGGCGCTCGGGATTGCGCCGGTCTGATGCCGCTCGCGGCCGTTTGGGGCCCCGTGCCGCCCAATTGGGCAATCTATTTCGGCGTTTCGGATTGTGACGCGACCATCGCCGCCGCCCAGGCTGGCGGAGGTAAGCTACTTTCGGCGGTAATGGATATCGAGCGGGTCGGGCGCTTTGTGACCTTGCAGGACCCCCAGGGCGCCGCATTCTCAATCATCCAATTTACGAGCGAGCACGATTGATCCCCCAGGCTCGCGCACGTCGGCCGCGGCGATATCGCAGGACGCGACGATTACCCGTGTGCACCAGTCAACCCGTGCCGGGCGCAGATACGACCGCCCCGCAGCCCACGAACGAGTTCGGCTCTGTCGTCCGAAAGGCTCACCGGCTGTCGATGGTTGTGCGGCCGGCGGGAGCCGGAGTCGTGCGCGGTGCGTGTCGATCTCGTCCGCAACGACTGACTCACTCAGCAGCCCGACGGTAGGCCAGCCAGCGCCATGGCGACCTCGGCATCATCGTAGACCAGGTCCTTGAGCTTGCCGGCCTTGTAGTCGGTGTAGGCCTGCATGTCGAAGTGGCCGTGTCCACAGAGGTTGAATAGGATGGCCTTGGACTCGCCAGACACGCGGCACTTCTCCGCCTCGTCAATAGCGGCTCGCACAGCGTGGTTCGCCTCCGGCGCGGGCAAGATCCCTTCTGCCTTCGCGAACTGGATGCCGGCATCGAAGCATTCGAGCTGATTGTAGGAACGCGGCGAAATCATGCCCAGCTTGGCCAGATGGCTGATCTGTGGCGCCATCCCGTGGTAGCGGAGCCCGCCTGCATGGAAGCCGGGGGGTACGAAGCCGGAACCTAATGTGTACATCTTGACCAGCGGGGTCAGATGAGCCGTGTCGCCGAAGTCATAGGCAAACGCGCCCTTTGTCAGAGTCGGGCAGGCAGAGGGTTCGACGGCGATGAACTCGGTGTTGAAGCCGGCGCGCATCTTCTGGCGTAGAAACGGGAAGGCAAGCCCGGCGAAATTGCTGCCACCGCCGGTGCAGCCGATGACCAGGTCAGGGTAGTCGTCGGCCATCTGCATCTGTTCGATGGCTTCCAGCCCCGTAACGGTCTGGTGCAGCAGCACGTGGTTCAGGACGCTGCCGAGCGCGTACTTGGTGTCGTCGCGCTGGGCGGCCAACTCGACGGCCTCGCTGATCGCAATCCCCAAGCTGCCCGTGCTGTCTGGATGCTTTGCCAAGATGGCGCGGCCGGATTCGGTCATGTCGCTAGGGCTCGCGATGCACTGGGCGCCGAACGTCTTCATGTACGCCCGTCGGTAGGGCTTGTGATCGAAACTGACGCGGACCATAAAGACGACGATCTCGAGGCCGAAGAACGAACCCGCCAGCGATAATGATGACCCCCACTGCCCAGCGCCGGTCTCGGTGGTGATGCGCTTGATGCCTTCTTCCTTGTTGTAAAATGCCTGCGGAATGGCGGTGTTGGGCTTGTGGCTACCCGCGGGGCTCACGCCCTCGTACTTGTAGTAGATTCGCGCCGGGGTATCCAAAGCGCGCTCTAGCCGTCTTGCTCGGAACATGGGGGACGGGCGCCACTGCCGATAGACTTCGCGCACCGGCTCCGGGATTTCGATTTCGCGCTCGGTGCTCATCTCCTGCTCAATCACCGCGCGCGGGAAAATCGCCGCCAGATCGTCCGGCGTGATCGGCTCTTTGGTGCCCGGATGAAGTACCGGTGCCAGAGGTTCGGGCAGGTCGGCGTTGATGTTGTACCAAGCCTTTGGCAGGTGCTCCTCGTCTAGCAGAAATTTGACGGTGTCGCTCATCATGCTTCCCGGGGGCTCCTCTTCTGTGCTGATGCCGGCTCGTCCGGCGGTTATTGGCCTGTCGCGACGACGGCCTCGCCCCGCGCAGCCGCTGATCGACCCCATTAGTTTGCCAGCTTGACCGACGCCGCAAAATAGACCGGCGTCAGCCAAAAGTCCGGTCGGCATCCGTCAGAAACCGTCCAGGCATTGCTAATCGGGCTTTGTTGATCGGCCAATTGTGATCTTCAGGTGCCGAACCTTCGCAGCAACTGCGAAACGTGACGCGATTCACGTTCCTCCTCTTTGGTTCCCCGCCCCTGCCCCCTCTATCCGGCTTTGCTCGTTGCTCGTTGTGCGTCGCTGACTCAATACAGTCTGACAAAAAACTTAAGATATGCTCTATAGGCTATTGAAAAAATTATTCTTCATCATTCTGCGTTTTGTTCTCACGTGATTTCGTTAACTTTCTGACGAGCAAGAAAAAATGTGTGCTCGATCCCTTGACCAACAGGGAGTCCTTTCCTAAGATGGAGATAAGTGGGGAGCAGTGGGGAACTCTGGGTAACGTTGGGGTGTAATCCAGTCGGAGGTAACCACCGTGGGGGACGGCCTTGTTTCGGGGGACGCATTATCTAAATGTCGACGCCAAGGGGCGGCTCGCGATTCCGGCGAGTCAGCGGGCCTTGCTCGCCGACTTCTGCGAATCGAAGGTGGTTGTCACCGCCGATCCCCAGCGATGCCTGATCGTCTACCCGGAACCGCACTTCGCCGAGGTTGAGAGCAAGCTCAATGCGATGCCGAGTTTTGCGGACGCAACACGCGTTCTGCAGCGGGTCATCATCGGCTATGCGACGTCGGTTCAGCCGGACGCGCAGGGGCGCATTCTGCTGTCACCGTCACAACGGGATTTTGCCGGACTCGACAAGCAGGTAGCACTGGTCGGCGTCGGCAACCGTTACGAACTCTGGGGCGAGGAAGTCTGGCGGGAGAAGCTTCGCGAGGCCGAAGCGTTCGATCTCAAGAGTCTCGCCAGCGATCCGGCAATGGCCGATTTCTCGCTCTAGCACAAACAATAAGAACGCATGGAATTGCGGCAACACATTCCGGTCCTGTTGGGGGAGAGTATGCGGGCCTTGGGGGTAACTGCGAACGGGTACTACGTCGACGGCACGTTCGGCCGTGGCGGGCACTCGCGTGCCATCCTCGCCCGGCTCAGTCCCATGGGTCGGCTACTGGCCTTGGATCGTGATCCGGACGCCGTCGCCGCCGGCGGCGAGTTGGCGGACGCGGACTCTCGCTTTTTCATGTGGCGCGCGCGCTACGCCGAGCTTCCGCGCATCGTGGCGGAATGGAGTCCGACTGGGCGCGTCAACGGCCTGCTGTTGGACCTCGGCGTTTCGTCACCTCAGCTCGACCGTGCCGAGCGTGGCTTCAGCTTTGCCGCCAACGGGCCACTGGATATGCGCATGGACCCAGACACCGGCGGTAGCGCCGCGGATTGGCTTGCGCGCGCCGAGGAGCGGGAGATAGCCCGGGTTATCAAGGACTATGGAGAAGAGCGCTTCGCGCGGCGCATCGCCAGGGCCATCTGCGAAGCTCGTCTCGCCAATCCAATTGATACAACCGCGGGGCTCGCGGCCCTGTGTGAACGGGCGGTGCCGACCCGAGAGCCTGGTAAGCATCCAGCGACGCGCACCTTCCAGGCCCTGCGCATCCAAGTCAATGGCGAACTCGATGAGTTGCGCGCGCTGCTGACCGGTGTCTGCGATCTTCTCACCGTCGGCGGGCGGCTGGTCATTATCAGTTTTCATTCCCTGGAGGATCGAATCGTCAAGCGCTTCATACGCGACGAGTCACGCGGTGCGTCGTTGCCCAAGGGCTTGCCCGTCCGGGACGATCAGCTGCAGCGTCGGTTACGGCCGATTGGCGGTGCTGTCCAGGCATCTGATGACGAGGTGCGGTCCAATCCGCGTTCACGCAGTGCCGTCATGCGAGCGGCGGAGCGCCTGGCATGAGCGTGCGTCGTCAGACCAATGATCCGCGGGCGCTCAACAAGGCAGGGTTGGTAGTTGCCGGTGTTCTCGTCATGGCCGTGATCGGGACTGCGGTCGCCGTGATCGAGGTGAAGTATCTGACTCGCACCGAGTTCGGCGTATTGCAGCAGGTGCGCGCGCAGCGCGATGCGCGGGATGTCGAATGGGGTCGGCTTCGGATCGAGGAGGCGGCGCTGACCTCACATACGCGCATCGAGGACAACGCCCGCCGAAAACTTGATATGTATTTACCCGAGGGCGGCGAGGTGCGTGTGGTCGAGGTATCGGTTCCACAGAGGCAGGACAATGTTCAATAGCAAGTCGTCGAGCCGGGAACAGATGAAAGACCGGCTTCGCCGCGCCGAAATGGCCCGCCGTAAGCCGCCGAATTTCAGTGCTCGCCGCGCCGCGTTGGCTCTGATGCTGAGCGCTGCATTCCTTTCGGTCGTTGGCGCAGCCTTTTACCGGCAGGTCCTGGAGCACGAGTTCCTGCGTGATGAGGGCGAGAAACGCTTTTTGCGTGAACGGGTCATTGCGGCACGACGTGGCATGATCACTGACCGCAACGCCGAGCCATTGGCTATTAGCACCTCCGTTTCGACGGTTTGGGCGGAACCGCAACTACTGGCGGCGCGGCGAGATGCGCTGCCAGCGCTTGCGGACGCCCTCGAAGTCGAGCCGAACAAGCTCAACGCGCGGCTCGCCCGCTACGTCGACGACGATAAGCGCTTCATCTTCCTGCGTCGCCGGGTCGAGCCGCGCAGCGCCGAGGCGGTTGCCGCTGTTGTCGAAGCCTACAAACTTGCCGGCGTCGGAATGGACACCGAGTATCGACGCTACTATCCGGGCGGTGAGATGTTCGGGCACGTCGTGGGATTCACCAATGTCGACGATACCGGGCAGGAAGGGGTAGAGCTGATCTTCAACGATTCGCTGACCGCGGATCCCGGCAAGCGGCGGGTGATTCAGGATGGGCGGGGCCGCGTCGTCGAAGAGGTTGAGCAGATCAAGCCGCCGAGCCACGGCGCCGACCTGGCGCTGAGTCTGGATCGACGGTTGCAGTTCCTTGCCTATCGCGAACTCAAACGTGCGGTGACCAAGCACCGAGCGGCATCGGGCTCAGCGGTGTTGCTGGACGTCCGCACGGGCGAGGTGCTCGCCATGGTCAATCAACCGTCCTTCAATCCCAACGCGGCACGCAGCGAGCCGACCGATACACGCCGAAATCGTGCCTTGACCGACGTGTTCGAGCCGGGCTCGACGATGAAGCCTTTCGTCGTCGCAACTGCGATCGAGAGGGGGATCATCAACCCCCGCACCGCCGTCAATACCTCGCCGGGCTTCCTGACTGTAGGAAGCAATCGTGTGAAGGATATCCGCAACTACGGCGTCCTCGACACCACATCCGTGATCACCAAGTCGAGCAACGTCGGTGTGGTCAAGATCGCCCATCGGATGGATCGCGCTGTGCTCTGGCAGGTTTACGGCGACCTGGGTTTTGGCCGACCGACCGACGTTCAGTTCCCAGGTGAGCGGACGGGACATCTGCCCCATTTTGAGGGCTGGTCGCGTTTCGAACACGCCACCCTGGCTTTTGGCTACGGGCTCAACGTGACCACTTTGCAACTGGCTCAGGCCTATGCGGTGCTCGCGAATGACGGGGTGCGACGCCCCGTCAGTCTGCGCAAGGTCGACGCTATTCCCGAGGGCGAGCGGGTCTTCTCGGAGCAGACCGCCCGTAGCGTCCGTCTGATGATGGAGACGGTCGTCTCCGCCAAGGGCACCGCCCGGCGTGCGGCGATCCCCGGCTATCGCGTTGGTGGCAAGACCGGTACCGCGAAGAAGGCGACCGGTCGAGGTTACGTCAGCGGCAAGTATCAGGCCGTATTTGCGGGTATGGCACCTATCACCAATCCGCGCTTCGTCATGGTGGTGATGATCGACGAGCCGGGCGGGAAGCATTATTACGGCGGTATCGTTGCGGCGCCGACCTTTTCCAAGGTCATGCAGGCGGCGCTGCGGCTCTACAACGTGCCTCCGGACGACCCGAAGGATTCCTTGCGCCTGGCGGCGGTCCGTGATGACTCGGGGGCTCGCCGATGATCGCCTTGGACCATAGGATACCTCGTACATGGCGGTTGTCGGATCTGCTCGCCGGCTTCGCGGCGACGCCATTCGAGTCCGAATTGCGCGTCGACCGCATCACTTTGGATAGCCGCGAGGTCGGACCCGGTGCCTTGTTTCTGGCCTGCCGCGGGACACGAAGGCACGGGCTCTCCTATGCGGAGCACGCGGCCGAGTGCGGCTGTGCGGCCATTGTCGCCGAGCCCGATGAGCGCTGGGGCGAAACGGATCTGGCGCGCCTCTCGGCGGAGCTCGCCTTACCGGTGGTGGCCGTCGCCCAACTCTCCCGTCGCGCCGCAGAGATTGCGGCGCGGTTCTTTGGTAACCCCAGCGCAGACATGGCTGTCATCGGAATCACCGGTACCAACGGCAAGACCAGCGTTAGCCATTTCCTCGCCCAGGCGCTGGCCGTCGATCTTCGCTGCGCCATGATCGGCACCTTGGGTAGCGGCTTTCCTGGAGAACTCACTTCCACCCGACTAACAACGCCGGACGCGGTCGATCTGCAAGAATCCCTGGCAGTTTTGCGCGATCAGGGCGCTGGTTTGGTGGCGATGGAGGTGTCGTCTCACGCCTTGGATCATTGCCGCGTCGGTGCCGTGCACTTCAGCCATGCCGTCTTCACGAACCTGAGTCGTGACCACCTCGATTGCCACGGCGACATGGACAACTACGCCGCCGCCAAGCGCCGACTGTTTCGGTTACAGGGGCTACGTTGGGCCGTGATTAATCACGACGAGGAGGCAAGCGATGAAATCGTCGCCGGGCTAGCGCCGTCGGTCCGCGTCGCGCGCTTCAGTCTCGACAGCAACGCGGATCTCGCTGCCAATGCGGACCTTTGGGTGCGCGCCCGCGAGCTCGCGCCGCTCCCCCATGGGTTGCGGGTATTCGTGGAGACGTCTGTCGGTGATGGCGAGCTCGATTCGGCGTTGATCGGAAGCTTCAGCGCCGCGAATCTTCTGGCGGTACTAGCTGTGCTTTTGAGCCGTGGTGTGCGGCTTGACATCGCGTTGGAACGGCTAGGCAGGCTACGCAGTGTTCCGGGCCGGATGGAGTGTTTCGGTGGTGACGACGCACCGCTGGTAGTCGTGGACTACGCCCACACCCCGGACGCGCTTGAAAAGGCCATCAGCCATTTGCGGTTGCATTGCGAAAGCCGCCTGCTGACGGTGTTCGGATGCGGTGGCCAACGCGACAAAGGCAAGCGGCCCCTGATGGGTGCTATTGCGGAACAGCTCAGCGACGAGGTCATCGTTACGGACGACAACCCCCGGCGCGAGGATGGCGATGCGATTTGCGCCCAGATCCTCGCAGGGATGGCGGTTCCGGACCGCGCCGTTGTCGAGCGGCAACGGGCGCTGGCTATTCGTCGCGCTATCGCACTCGCGGGTCCGGGCGATGCGGTGCTGGTTGCCGGAAAGGGTCACGAGGCCGTCCAGGACATGGGCGAACTCAAGGTGCACTTCAGCGACCGCGCCCAGGTCGTGCAGGCACTGATCGAGTGGCGAGGCCGAGTGTAATGAGCGCGAACAAGATGTGGACGCTGGTCGAGTCCGTCGAGCGGGTCGGGGGAAGGCTGGTCGGGGTCGACGCTATCTATGATGGCGTGACCACGGACAGCCGTGGTGACTGTCGTGGCCAGCTGTTCGTGGCGCTTCGGGGGAAGCGTTTCGATGGTCATGACTATGTTGCCAAGGCCGCACAGAACGGTGCCGTCGCGGCTATGGTCGATCACCCCACCGACTGCGCCATCCCGCAATGGGTCCTGGACGACACGCGTATCGGTCTTGGCTCGTTGGCGGCGGCGTGGCGTAAGCGTATCACCGCTCGCGTTGTCGCCATCACCGGCAGTAATGGCAAGACGACGGTCAAGGAGATGCTCGCGGCGATTCTGTCCCAAGTGGGCAATACCCGCGCAACGGCCGGAAATCTGAACAACGACATCGGTATGCCGCTGACGCTGCTGTCTGCGCGCAACGAAGACTTCTTAATCCTTGAGATGGGCGCCAATCACCATGGCGAGATCGCCTATCTGACAGAGATCGCACGCCCCGAGGCCGCGCTGATCACCAACGCGGGTCGCGCCCACCTGGAGGGATTTGGCAGCATCGAGGGTGTCGCCCGCGCCAAGGGTGAGATCGCTCGCGGCATTCGCGGCAATGGGAGCTTTGTCTTCATGGCCGATGTTCCCTGGACCCCGCTTTGGCAAGAACTCGCCGACGGCCGTCGCTCCCTGACCTTCGGGACCGGCCCCAACGCGCAGATTCGCGCCGATGAACATGGCGTGTCCAGCGCATGGGGCGATGATGGCTTCCGTACCTGTTTCCGGGCGGATCTGAACGGCGAGCCAGTCGATATCGAACTCGCCCTTGCAGGACGGCATAACGTTCGAAACGCGCTTGCCGCCATGGCTATGGCGGCGGCATTGGAGATTCCAAGCCGTGCCATCCAAGATGGTCTGGACAGTCTGCGCCCGGTCAGACGCCGGCTCCAGCCGCGCGAAGGGCGTGCTGGGCTGCGCATCATCGACGACAGCTACAACGCCAACCCGGATTCCCTGGCCGCGGCCGTGGATGCGCTGGTGAGTTTGGTCACAGGTGCCGGCGTCGGACGCAGCATGCTGGTGCTCGGCGACTTCGGTGAACTCGGTCCCAATAGCCAAGAACTGCATCGGGACATGGGTGCCGCGGCCAAGGCAGCCGGGGTGGGCATGCTGTTCACCGTTGGCTCGCTCGCGGCCGAGGCTGCGGACGGATTCGGTGTCGGTGCGATCCGGTTTATCGACCAGGCAGCCCTGATCGGCTGCTTGGAAGTCGAGGCCACGCCCGACGACGTTTTGCTGATCAAGGGGTCCCGGGCATCCGGCATGGACCGGGTCGTCGATGCCTTATGCGAAGACGCTCTGGCAGGGACCCGCTGATATGCTGCTTTGGCTCACAGACTGGCTCGGGGAGTACAACAGCGGCTTCTATGTCTTCCGCTATTTGACCCTGCGCGCGATCCTCGGCGTCATCACGGCACTGGCCATTTCGCTCATCATCGGGCGGCCGCTGATCCGCTGGCTAAGTACCTACAAGATCGGCCAGACGGTCCGTGACGACGGTCCCGAATCGCATTTTTCCAAGGCCGGTACGCCCACCATGGGCGGTACCTTGATTCTGGTGGCTATTACGATCAGCACACTGCTTTGGGCAGACCTCAGTAACCGCTTCGTTTGGGTGGTGCTGAGCACGACCATGGCGTTCGGTGTCATCGGTCTGGTGGATGACTACAAGAAGCTCGTGATGCGCGACCCAAAGGGTTTGGCGAGCCGCTGGAAGTATTTCTGGCAGACCGTGGCCGGCCTCGTTGCCGCGCTCTACCTGTATTTCAGTGCGACGACACCGGGGGAGACCGCTTTACTGGTGCCCTATTTGAAGGACGTGAGCATCCAGCTCGGGCCGCTATTCATCCTATTCGCGTACTTCGTGGTTGTCGGTGCCAGCAACGCCGTGAATCTGACCGACGGTCTCGACGGCCTTGCGGTGCTGCCGACGGTTCTGGTGGCCGGCGGTCTCGGCATTATGGTCTACGCGGCCGGCAACATCGAAATCGCCGGCTATTTGCGGATTCCCTATGTCGCCGATGTCGGCGAGGTGGTGATCTTCTGCGGTGCAATCGCCGGCGCTGGGCTCGGCTTTCTCTGGTTCAACACTTATCCGGCCCAGGTCTTCATGGGAGACGTCGGTGCGTTGGCGCTGGGCGCGGCACTTGGCGCCGTTGCCGTAGTCGCCAAGCAGGAGTTGGTGCTGTTCATTATGGGCGGAATCTTCGTGCTGGAGACTCTGTCTGTGATGCTGCAGGTAGCTTCCTTCAAGCTCACCGGCAAGCGCGTCTTTCGTATGGCGCCTCTGCATCATCACTACGAGCTCAAGGGCTGGCCCGAGCCGCGCGTGATTGTTCGGTTCTGGATAGTCACCGTCGTCTTGGTCCTTGTCGGGTTGGCGAGTCTAAAGATCAGATGATCACGGCTACGGACAACCCAGTATCGGCGGGCTGCAAGATGCTTGTTGTCGGTCTCGGCAAGACCGGGCTGTCCTGCGCGCGCTATCTGCGTGGGCAAGGCTGCGTTGTAGCGGTCACGGATAGCCGTGAGGTTCCGCCCGGGCTGGATCAGATCCGCGTCGAGCTGCCGGATGTGGCACTGATGCTCGGCGGCTTCGCCGATTCCGCTTTCGAAGCCGCCGACCAGATCGTCGTGAGTCCCGGTGTGTCACTGGCGGAGCCGGCCATCCAGCGTGCCCTCGCCGCCGGCGTTCCCGTGCTGGGAGATGTGGAGCTTTTTGCGAACACCGCGCGGGCGCCTGTGGTTGCTATCACCGGCTCCAACGGCAAGAGCACGGTCACTACGCTGGTGGGGCTTATGGCGCGGGAGGCAGGCCGGCGTGTGGCGGTCGGCGGCAATCTCGGCGACCCGGTGCTTGAGATCCTCTCCGACGATGCGGAGCTCTACGTGGTCGAGCTCTCAAGCTTTCAGTTGGAGACTACTCATTCGCTGAAATTGCGGGCCGCGACGGTACTGAATCTGTCGCCCGATCATATGGATCGCTATCCAACCATAGGGGCCTATTCCGCTGCCAAACAGCGCATTTTTGCCCATGCGGAGTCGGCGGTTGTCAATCTCGATGATCCGGTCGCGTCAAGACTCGCCGATAGCGTCTTGGACCGGATTGGGTTCACGCTGAGCGCGCCAGTCGAACCTGGGGACTATGGCATCGTCGAGCACCGCGGTGAGCCTTGGTTACTGCGCGGACCCATGATCGATCCCGAACCCCTGATGCCGGTTTCAGGTCTGTTGCTGCCGGGGACCCATAACCTCGCCAACGCACTTGCGGCACTCGCGCTGGGTGAGCTCTGCGGATTCGATCGATCGCCGATGCTGGCGACGCTGCGAACCTTTCGCGGGCTCGCTCACCGCAACGAGCTCGTGGCGGACAGAAACGACGTGCGTTGGATTAACGATTCCAAAGGCACCAATCCCGGTGCGACTCTGGCCGCATTGGAAGGTCTGGTACCTCGCGGGGGACGTGGCAAGGCGGTACTGATTGCTGGCGGCGACTGCAAGGGAGCGGATTTTTCCAGTCTTGCCGCAGTCGTGCACCGCACAACCCGAGCGGTGGTGTTGATTGGCCGTGATGCGCCTAGGCTTGCGCAGGCGTTCGCAGACGGAGTCGATCTGCACCATGCCGAGGACATTGACGATGCCGTCCGTCTTGCGGCCACCGCCGCGCTACCCGGTGACTGTGTTGTGCTGTCCCCGGCCTGTGCGAGCTTCGATATGTTCGACGACTATCAGCATCGCGGGCGGGCATTTGCCGAGGCGGTTCTGAGGTGGGTGTCATGAATTCTGTGGCCGCCACGGTGGTGCAAGCCGAGCCGGGCATGCGCAGGCGCAGGCGTACCGAAGCGCTCGGTCCCGCCCTGGACTATGGCGTCCTGTTGGGCGTGTTGTTTCTGATTGGGCTCGGCTTCGTCATGGTGGCTTCCGCGTCCATGCCAATAGCCGACCGCAACTACGACGACCCTTTCTTCTTCGTGCTGCGCCACGGTTTTGCCATGACCCTGGCGTTGATCTGCGGAGTCCTGTGCTTCGCGGTCCCGATCAGGATTTGGGAGCGTTCCGCGCCCTGGCTCCTTCTGTTTGGTATCGGTTTGCTGATCTTGCTGTTGTTGCCCGGCATTGGCCGCACGGTCAATGGCGCTACCCGCTGGATCCCCCTCGGCGTGCTGAATCTTCAGCCCTCGGAGATGATGAAGTTCTTTGCAGTCATCTACGTCTCCGATTATCTGATCCGCCGTCAGCTCGACGTACAGACGACCTTTACGGGGTTCTTGCGGCCGATGGTGCCGATTGGTGTCGCCAGCGCATTGATCATGATTCAACCGGATTTCGGCACCACGGCGGTTATCCTTGCGACGGTCATGGGTCTGCTCTTCCTGGGCGGTGTCAGCATCCTCAATT
The DNA here is from genome assembly GCA_049670525.1 of Thiohalocapsa sp. Taxonomy (GTDB): domain Bacteria; phylum Pseudomonadota; class Gammaproteobacteria; order Chromatiales; family Chromatiaceae; genus Thiohalocapsa. The sequence goes on from JBATTL010000146.1 coordinate 39,893, forward strand.
TTGCCTTTCTGTTCCTTCTCGTTGCCGTTGCGTTGGTGTGGCTGGTCATCGTGGAGCCCTACCGGCTGCAGCGTGTCACCTCTTTTCTGGATCCGTTTGCCGATCCGTTCAACAGCGGCTACCAGCTCAGTCAGGCCCTGATCGCGTTCGGCCGTGGCGAGTGGTTCGGCGTCGGTCTCGGCAATGGCATCCAAAAGCAATTCTATCTGCCAGAGGCACACACCGACTTCCTGCTCGCTGTGATCGGTGAGGAATTCGGTCTCGTCGGCGTATTGCTGGTGATCGGGCTGTTCGCCTTCCTGACTTGGCGCGCGTTCAGTATCGGCAATCGCGCCCGTTCCCAGGGTGCGGGTTTCTCCTGCTATGTTGCGCACGGATTCGGTCTGATGCTGGGTCTCCAGGCTTTCGTCAACGTCGGTGTCAATACCGGACTGCTGCCAACCAAAGGCCTGCCGCTCCCGTTCATGAGCTACGGGAGTAACGCATTGATCGTCGCCGTCATGGCGGCCGCCGTATTGCTGCGCATCGATTTCGAGCTGCGCAGGAGCGCCGTCGAACCGATTCCCGAGGGCGGCCTGCACCGGGAACGGAGGGCACGATGGCGCTGAGTGTCGCGGTCATGGCGGGCGGCACCGGCGGGCACGTGTTTCCGGCGCTGGCGGTGGCGCAGCTGTTGCGCGCCCGCGGTGCAGACGTGTTTTGGATCGGCACCCGCGCGGGCATGGAAGCGAAGCTCGTGCCCGCCCAGGGTTTCGAAATCGAATGGATCGGCATCGAGGGAATCCGGGGCAAGGGGATTAGACAACTGTTGCAGGCACCCTGGAAGCTTCTGTCCGCCGTGCGCGAGGCGGCCGCGATCCTCCGTCGGCGGGACCCGCGAGTCGTCATCGGTATGGGCGGCTTCGTGTCAGGGCCCGGTGGCTTGGGTGCCCGATTGCAGCGCCGGCCGTTGCTGATCCAGGAACAGAACAGCGTACCGGGTATGACCAACCAATGGTTGTCGCGTATCGCAGCACGCGTGTTCGAGGCGTTTCCGGGCAGTTTTCCGCCAGATCGGCACGCCATCTCCAGCGGCAATCCCGTCCGTGCCGAGATCTTGGCACTTGCGCCGCCGGCGGAGCGCCTCGCGGGGCGCTCCGGGACGCTGCGCCTGCTCGTGATCGGAGGTTCCCTGGGAGCCAAGGTCCTGAATGAGACGGTTCCCAAGTCGATCGCGCTGTTGCCCGTGGAGCTGCGTCCTCAGATCCGCCACCAGGCCGGTGAGCGTAGCTTGTCGGTGGCCGAAGGGGCCTATGCGGAGGCTGGCGTCGATGCGGAGGTAACGCCATTCATCACCGATATGGCCGATGCCTATGGATGGGCGGATTTAGTGGTCTGCCGCTCAGGTGCGCTGACCGTTTCGGAGTTGGCCGCCGCGGGGTTGCCGGCGATCTTCGTGCCCTTCCCGCACGCTGTGGATGACCATCAGGTCGGCAACGCCCGTTATCTGAGCAACGCCGGCGCCGCACGGCTGATTATACAATCGGATCTAACGCCCGAGAGGCTGGCGGAGGCGCTCAGCGAGCTCCTATCCGATTCTGCCAAGCGTATGGCCATGGCCGAGGCGGCGCATGCCAATGCGAAGATCGACGCGGCGGAGCGTATTGCGGATGCATGCATGGAGTTGGCGCGATGAGTCTCGAGTCTCAAGTGCCGGGGCAGGTCGCGATGAGTCGCCGGACTCTCGACAACTCTTGCGTTGCGGCGCTGTTCCGCCAGCTTGGCAAGTGCGACGTCCGACGGGTGGTTCCTGAATGAATGCCCACCGGACCCACAGCGCAAGCCACATGGGCCGCATTCGCCGGCTTCACTTTGTCGGTGTTGGCGGCGCCGGTATGAGTGGCATCGCCGAGCTGATCGCGAACCTGGGCTACGAAGTCCAGGGTTCAGATCGCCGCGATAGCGCGGTGACACAGCGTCTGCGCAAACTTGGGGTTCAGGTCTTTATTGGTCATCACGCGGAGCAGATCGAAGACGTTGACGCGGTCGTTGTGTCAACCGCGATCGATCCGACAAACCCCGAGATCATTGCCGCCCGCGCGGCGCGAATTCCGGTGGTGCGTCGGGCGGAAATGCTCGCCGAGTTGATGCGCTTCCATTACGGGGTCGCGGTGGCCGGTACGCACGGCAAAACGACGACCACTAGCCTGATCGCGAGTGTGCTGGCCGAAGGCGATCTGGACCCGACCTTCGTCATCGGCGGCCTGCTCAATAGCGCCGGCGCCAACGCGCGTTTGGGCAGCAGCAAATACCTGATTGCCGAGGCGGACGAAAGCGACGCGTCCTTCTTGTTTCTGCAGCCAATGATGGCGGTGGTCACCAATATCGACGCCGACCACATGCAGACCTACGGCAACGACTTCAGCCGGCTGCGCAGTACCTTCGTCGAATTCCTGCACCACCTTCCTTTCTATGGGCTTGCGATGCTCTGCATCGACGACCCTGAGGTGGCGTCGCTCGTGCCGACGATAGCCCGCCCGGTGCGCACCTATGGCACCCGTGCCGATGCCGACATTCGCGCCGACAACGTCCGGCAGCGGGGTACGAAGATGTTCTTCGATGTCCACTGCGACGGTGCCGCGCCGATGTCCGTCGAGCTGAACTTGCCCGGTCAACACAACATGCTGAACGCGCTAGCGGCTATCGGTATCGCGCTCGAACTCGGTGTCGACGAGGACGCGATCCAGCGAGCATTGGCGAACTTCCAAGGCATTGGTCGGCGTTTCGTCGTCACTGACACCAGCACGGCGGACGGTCGCGGGCTGACGCTGATCGACGACTACGGCCACCACCCGCGGGAAGTGCAGGTCACCATTGACGCCGCGCGTGGGAGTTGGCCCGGCCGGCGGCTGGTCCTCGTGTTTCAGCCGCATCGCTATTCGCGCACCCAGGAGCAGTTCGACGACTTCGTGCATGTGCTGTCGCAACCTGACGTGCTGGTGCTCTGCGATGTGTATTCGGCTGGCGAGCAGCCGGTTCCAGGTGCAGACGGGCGCAGTCTGGCGCGTGCGATTCGGCAGCGCGGTCAAGTGGAGCCCTTGTTCGCGCAGGATTTGGCGGAGGTGCCGGATGTACTCAATAACCTGTTGCTGGACGGTGATCTGGTGCTGGTCGCCGGCGCTGGCGATATCGGGGGCTTGGCCGCCCGCCTGCCAGAACGTCTGAGACAGGGGGCAGGGCATGTTTAGAACGCCTGAGGCGCGCCTGTGCCTGCCGTTGGCTCCTGGCGTTCCCGCCAGCGGGCGGCTGCGGCCTGTTGGCCAGCTGCGCAGGTCCGTGCCCGTCCGCACTAATGCACTGCAACCAGGTGCAGCGCCCAGACTCATGGTCGGGAGGCGGTGCGCATGAATGGACTCGTCCACGCGGATGCGACCTTGCGCGGCGAGTTTAGGCTCAACGAGCCGCTCGCCCGACATACCAGCTGGCGCGTTGGCGGGTCGGCGGCGCGTCTGTATCGCCCTGCAGACCGCGACGACTTGATCGATTTTCTCGGAACCCTGCGGGCCGACGAGCCCGTGTTTTGGCTCGGGCTCGGCAGCAATCTGCTGATGAGCGACGCTGGCTTCGCTGGCACCGTCATTCAGACCACCGGGCGACTCACCGGTATGGCGATATTGGACCAGACGCGACTGCGGGCCGAAGCCGGCGTTTCCTGTGCTAAGGCTGCGCGTTTCGCGGCCAGGCGGGGCCTAGTTGGGGCTGAATTTCTGGCCGGCATTCCCGGAACCATTGGCGGTGCGCTCGCGATGAACGCGGGCGCCTGGGGCGGCGAGACCTGGGAACACGTGTCGCTGGTGCGGACCTTGGATCGCAGCGGCGTGTTGCGTGAGCGTCCACCGGCTGACTTCGAAATCGGATACCGGCACGTGCTGATCCCGGACGGCGAGTGGTTTCTCGAAACGGAACTGCAACTCAAGCCCGGCGACACCGACGCTGCGCAGGCACGTATCCGCGAGTTGCTTGACCGCCGCGCCGCGACCCAGCCAACGGGTGTGCCGAGCTGCGGCTCGGTGTTCCGCAACCCACCGGGCGACCACGCCGCGCGTCTGATCGAGGCTGCCGGGCTCAAAGGTATGCGCATTGGCGGCGCCGAGGTGTCGCCGAAGCACGCCAATTTCATCATTAACACCGGCACCGCCAGCGCCCGCGACATCGCAGCGCTGATCGACAGGGTGCGGGCCGAGGTGGAGCGCACCAGCGGGATTCGACTGATACCCGAGGTCCGTCGGATGGGAGAGCTGATCTGATGAAACGAGATCCTGTCGAGTTCGGCAAGGTGGCCTTGCTGATGGGCGGACGTGCCGCGGAGCGTGAGATATCGCTCAAGAGCGGCAACGCTGTGCTGGCGGCACTGAAGCGTGTCGGTGTGGATGCGCACGAGATCGATCCCGGTCCGGATCTGCTGGAGGTGCTCACGCGCGGTGGCTTCGACCGTGCCTTCAACATCCTCCACGGTCGCGGTGGCGAGGATGGACAGATCCAGGGCGCGCTGGAGACGCTCGGCATGCCTTACACGGGCTCCGGAGTGCTCGGTTCCGCCATCGGAATGGACAAATACCGCACGAAGCTATTGTGGGCTGGTGCCGGCATTCCGAGCGCCGATTTTGCGTTGATCCATGGCCGGAATGACCTTGCCCAGGCGGAAACGCTTGGTTTCCCTCTCATGATCAAGCCGGCCCAAGAGGGATCAAGCATCGGGATGGCCAGGGCCGAGAATGCCGTCGAGTTGGAGACCGCTTGGCGCTCCGCCGCCGAGTTCGACTCTGCGGTTCTTGCTGAGTGTTGGATACCTGGCGCCGAGTACACCTGCGCCATCCTGAATGGACGTGCGCTGCCGGTGATTCGCATCGAGACTCCCGAGGTCTTTTACGACTTCGAGGCGAAGTATCAATCCGACACAACTCGTTACCTGTGTCCCTGTGGTCTCGATGCAGCGGTTGAAGCGGAGTTCCGCGCCCTGTGTCTACGCGCCTTTACCGCCGTGGGTGCGAGCGGCTGGGGCCGAGTGGATTTCATGCTTGATGTCGACGGTGCGCCGAAGTTGCTGGAGGTCAACACGGTGCCTGGAATGACCGATCACAGCCTGGTTCCGATGGCAGCGAAGGCCGATGGCATCGACTTCGATGCGCTCTGTGTCCAGATTCTCGAGACCAGCCTGATCGCTCAGGGGCGAGGCAAATGACAGCGTCCTTGCCCCAGGATTCCACGGCCGTGCATTCGGCGGCGAGCGCAGCTTCGCTTCCAAGTCGTGGCGCCCTCATCGCGCGTTTGCTGACGGCGGTGGTGATCATTGGCGCCGGAATTGGCGCCGGGTTCATCGCCCTGGAGTGGGAGCCGCGATTGTTGCCGATTCGCGTTGTGACCATCGACGGGGAAATGCGAGGGCTGTCTAAGCAGTCTCTGCAACAGGCCATCGATGAGCACATCACCGGCGGCATTCTGACCCAGGACCTTGCGGGACTGAAGTTGAAGGTCGAGGACCTGCCCTGGATCAGCACTGCCAGCGTCCGCCGCATCTGGCCCGACCGAATCGTTCTTACCGTGGCGGAGCACGAGGCCGTCGCGCGCTGGGGCGAGAACGGGCTGGTGACCGCCCACGGAATTGTCTTCCGCCCCCGCGACGGGCTGCTCCCCGCCGGATTGCCGCAGCTCGATGGTGCGGACGCTATGGCTTCGGACGTCGTCGAGCGTTTCCAACACTGGCATCCGCGCTTGGCGGAGTTGGGGCTCATCGTCGATGGCATCGCGCGTGACGCCCGGGGTGACTGGAGTCTGATGTTGCTCGGCGGTACCGAGCTCTACCTCGGCACCGATGACATCGAGACACGTTTCGAGCGTCTGCTCGCTGCATACCCGCAAGTCGAGGCGATCGGTATCCCGACGCGCATCGACTTGCGCTACAGCAACGGGTTCGCGGTCCGTTGGCTGCCCAGGGCCAACGCCGGGACCGAATCGGACCGAGTGGCCGCAATCAATTCTCGGGAACGGAGCTGACTTGAATGCCCAGACGTAGTGAAAAGAACCTGGTTGTGGGGCTTGATATCGGCACCTCTAAGGTCGCCGCCATGGTCGGAGAGATCAAGGCGGACGATACCATTGAGGTAGTCGGCATCGGCACTCACCCGTCGCGCGGCCTGAAGAAGGGTGTGGTTGTCGACATCGAGTCGACGGTGCAATCCATTCAGCGCGCGGTGGAGGAGGCCGAACTCATGGCCGGGTGTGAGATCCACTCGGTGCATGCCGGCATTGCCGGCAGCCACATTCGAAGCCTCGACTCTCACGGTATCACCGCGATCAAGGAGCACGAGGTGGTTCAGGCGGATGTCGATCGCGTGATCGACGCCGCCAAGGCCGTCGCAATCCCGGCGGACCAGCGGATTCTCCACATCCTGCCGCAGGAATTTATTATTGACGACCAGGAGGGTATTCGCGAACCCATTGGCATGAGCGGCGTGCGTCTGGAAGCGCGTGTGCACATGGTCATCGGCGCAGTCAGTGCAGCCGAGAACATCGTCAAGTGCATTCGCCGGTGCGGCCTCGAGGTAGACGACCTGGTCGTCGGGCAGCTCTGCTCCAGCTACTCCGTACTCTCCGACGACGAAAAGGAGCTTGGCGTGTGCGTCATCGATATCGGCGGCGGTACCACCGACCTGGCCGTGTTCACCGACGGCGCGATTCGCCATACCAAGGTGATTCCTATTGCTGGTGATCAGGTGACAAACGATATCGCGGCAGCCTTGCGCACGCCTAGGCAGCATGCCGAAGAGATCAAGATCAAGCACGCCTGTGCGCTATCGTCCAAGGGCGTCAGCGAAGACATCGAGGTTCCCAGTATCGGTGAGCGACCGGCGCGCCAGTTGTCGCGGCAGAACCTGGCGCAGGTTGTTGAGGCGCGCCACGAGGAGCTCCTCGGGCTGCTGCAGGACGAGCTTCGCCGCAGCGGCTTCGAAGAGCGTGTCGCTGGCGGCGTCGTGCTGACCGGCGGGAGCGCCAAGACCGAGGGACTGCTTGAGCTGTCCGAAGAGGTCTTCCACATGCCGGTGCGGTTGGGTCTGCCCCAGTACGTCACGGGGCTCGAGGAAACCATTACCGATCCGGCCTTCGCCACGGGGGTGGGTCTGCTCATCTACGCACAGCAGCATCGTTTCGCGGGTGGTCCCGACTATGCCGAGAATGCCGGCGTTTGGGGACGCATGCGCAAATGGTTCGGCGGCAACTTCTAGGTTCACCAGTGATGTGCGCAGGCCAGGACGCCGCGCTCGCAGTGACCATCCGGGCGATCGAACCCCGCAGCCCGAGGGGACAACAGCAGTCTTTAGCAACAGCAAGCAGCGCAATCGAGAGGTAAGTTCTCATGTTCGAACTGATGGATACCCAGACTCAGACCGCGGTCATCAAGGTCATCGGTGTTGGCGGTGGCGGCAACAACGCCGTCAATCACATGGCAGCGGCCAACATTGAGGGCGTCGACTTCATCTGCGCCAACACGGACGCGCAGGCGTTGGAGAACGCCACGGTCAAGACCATCCTTCAATTGGGTGCCGGCATCACCAAAGGTCTCGGCGCCGGCGCCGACCCCCAGATCGGCCGCAAAGCGGCAGAAGAAGACCGTGACCGTATCAAGGAAGCACTCGACGGTTCCGACATGATCTTCATCACGGCCGGCATGGGCGGGGGAACCGGCACTGGCGCCGCGCCGGTGGTTGCCGAGGTCGCACGCCAGCTGGGAATACTGACCGTTGCCGTGGTGACCAAGCCCTTTCCGTTCGAAGGAGGCAAGCGCGGCAAGGTCGCCCTGGAAGGCATCCTTGAATTGGGTAAGCACGTGGATTCCCTGATCACGATCCCGAATGAGAAGCTGCTGCAGGTGCTTGGCAAAGAGATGAGTTTGCTCAACGCATTCAGCGCCGCCAACGACGTGCTGCTGAATGCCACCCAGGGCATCGCCGAGCTGATTACACGTCCCGGCCTGATCAACGTCGACTTTGCCGACGTCAAGACGGTGATGTCAGAGATGGGCGTGTCCATGATGGGCACCGGGGCGGCTACGGGCGAGAGTCGTGCTCGCGAGGCTGCCGAAGCGGCCATCAACAGCCCGTTGCTGGAAGACATCGATCTCGCCGGGGCCAAGGGCATCCTGGTCAATATCACCGCAGGGCTCAGCTTGACCATCGGAGAATTCGACGAGGTTGGCAACACTGTTCGCGACTTCGCTGACGAAGAAGCCACGGTGGTGGTCGGCACCGTCATTGATCCCGACCTTGAGGACGAACTGCGTGTGACCGTGGTCGCGACAGGGCTTGGCGCTCGCCGTGACGAACGGATGGGGCCGCGTGAAGATGAGCCGAAAATGCGGTTGGTTAATGGCCGTGATGACGATGCCATTGCCGGCGATTACCGTGATATGGACCAGCCCGCCTATATTCGCCAGAAACGGGCTGCCGCAGGTGGTGCTGCCGTGGAACAAGCGGGAGCTGATCTGGACTATCTCGATATCCCCGCGTTCTTGCGTCGTCAGGCCGATTAGTCGAGCCGTGTTGCGACGAAGGCGTGTGGTTTTCAGGCGTTTACTAGGACAATCCCTAGTTCAGGAAATCAAGCAAAAACAGTGGGTTTGCTTGACTAACGTTTTGGTGCTTGATAATAATCCGGGAAAACCCTAACATGGCGATTAATAATCTCCCGGCGCGTCCGCCCCACCGTGGGCGGGCGCGTATTCTTATAGGGTACCGAACCACACGCCGGTCTTCGTCGAGCGCATCGCTGACGTTCCGACGCGTAGGGAGGAGCTGCGATGATCCGCCAAAGAACGCTGAAGAACGTTATCCGAGCCACGGGCGTTGGTCTCCACACCGGCGACAAAGTCTACCTGACTCTTCGCCCGGCGGCACCGGATACGGGCGTCGTCTTTCGCCGTGTCGACCTCGATCCGACGGTCGATATCGAAGCCCGTCCGGCCAACGTGGGCGACACCCGTCTGTCTACGACGCTCGTCAAGGACGACGTGAAGGTGTCGACGGTCGAACATTTGTTGTCGGCATTCGCCGGACTTGGCATCGACAATGCCTATGTGGACGTCAGCGCGGCGGAGGTGCCAATCATGGATGGCAGTGCCGGCCCGTTTGTGTTTTTGATCCAGTCCGCTGGTATCGAAGAGCAGAACCGACCCAAGCGATTCGTCCGTATCAAACGTCCGGTGACCGTGGAAGAAGGCGACAAGTTTGCACGATTCGATCCGTTCGATGGATTCAAAGTTGGGTTCTCCATCGATTTCGATCATCCGGCGTTTACGTCGCGTCTGCAGGAAGCGACCGTGGATTTCTCGACAACGTCGTTCGTGAAGGAAGTGAGTCGTGCTCGGACCTTCGGCTTCCTTCGGGAGATCGAGGCATTACGGCAACAGAATTTGGCGTTGGGCGGGAGCTTGGACAACGCGGTTGTCGTGGACGACTTTCGCGTGCTGAACGACGACGGATTGCGCTACGAGGACGAGTTTGTTCGGCACAAGATTTTGGATGCCATCGGCGATCTTTATCTTTTGGGGCATTCGTTAATCGGCTCGTTCCGAGGTCACAAATCCGGACATGCCCTGAACAATCGGCTGCTTCGGGCGCTGATGTTGCAGCAAGATGCTTGGGAAGAGGTCACGTTCGAGGATTCGGGCGAAGCACCCGTCAGTTATTCACGACCGATTCTTGTCGGATAGGCGGCCATTGGGACGGTAAAATGCACGCACCGGGCGCATTCCACCGCCCGGTTTTCTATTCGGTTGTGACGTCTGACGACAAGCTCCGGGCCAATTGCTTTAAGCTACGCGCCAAATCGGCGCTGACGACAGACTCTGACGCCTGCAGTAGTTGGCGTGCTGCGTGGGGGTTGGGCGGCATCGGCGTTCGATTTGCCGCGGTATGTGTTGGCGACTGTTGCGGTAGTACCTGTACCCGGCAAGCGCGGACAGTTTCACGCTCTCGGTTGAGCGCTTCGACGAGCCCTGGCGAAAGTAGCGTCAGCCGGGCAACCCATACCGGAGAGTCCACAGAGAGCGTCAATAGGCCATCCCGGAGGGATGCCTGTTTGCAGTGCGCACGGAATGCCTCTGGGATGACAAGGCCGACCGTTTTCAACAGGTTGTCCCGCCTCCCGATTTCATCCAGGAGGGCAGCGGCCGCGTCGGCATTGCGGAGGAATCCGCGGATGTGTCGTGCGCCATGGGGCATGGTGGCCTCATCGTTCATTGGCTTGTCGCAACAATAATTTCATTGGGGGTAGAGCCGCGATCGCGGTTCTTTACGCAAGAACATCCACAAAGATCGGAGTGAACATGCCGCATCCGAATAGTTTCCGAACCCGGCGCAGGATTTGCCACTCTGCGCAGCGAGGCTACAGCTCTGTTGTGCTGCTGGTAATCATGGTGATAGCCATAGCCGCTGGCGGAGTCGGTTTCTGGCTTGGGAAGTACCGTCTGGCGTCCAATGGTGCAATAGCTCAGAGTAGTGACAAGGTGCTGCGCGCTTTTGTCAAAGTGGATCAACAGCAGCTCGCTCATCAGCGTGGAGAAGTTGATGCCCATATCGATGCGTTAGCAGTGCGTGTAGGAGAGATGCAGGCGGAAGTCCTGCGAGTCAACGCCTTGGGTCAACGGCTCGTGGAGATGGCGGGGCTGGATGGTGACGAGTTTGATTTCCTTAATCCCGCTCCGGCCGGCGGACCTGGGAACGCAGATCTGCGCGCCAATCGTGTCGACGACGTGGCACAAGACCTCGCGAAGGTGCTGGCCGAGTTGGACGACCGCAAGCGTAAGCTGGTCTTGCTCGAGACCCTGATCATGGAGCGAGATCTGAAGAGCCATTCCGTCCCCGAAGGTTGGCCACTAATCTCCGGTGGCGTCGTGACCTCCAAGTTCGGTTACCGTCGGCATCCGGTGACCGGTCGCAGCAGCATGCACAAGGGCATCGATATCGCGGGGAAACGCGGGTCCGACATCGTCGCCATGGCCGATGGATTGGTGATCTTCGCCGGTCGCAAGAGCGGCTATGGCAACATTGTCGAAGTCCGTCATGCCAACGGTCTCGAGACCCGCTATGCGCACAATCAACGCAATTTGGCGAAGGAGGGCGACTTGGTCCGCAAGGGTCAGGTCATCGCTAAGCTTGGTTCGACCGGCCGTTCGACCGGACCGCATGTCCATTTCGAAGTCCGTCGCAATGGTGAGGCGATCGACCCGATGCGTTACCTCGACCTAAGCAAGAGGTCCCGCGTCGCTCGGCTCTAGTTCGACCGCCGATGTCCAGCGCCCGGCGAAGGGCGTTTAATCTGATCGTCGGCGAGGTTTCTTGCCACTGGGCTCAAGCCCGACCGATGCGCGCTGCGCGGGGTCGGGCTTTTCCGTTATCATGCGGGGATTTTTCGAACGCCCCAGAGGAGCCCAGAAGGGCACGCACAAATGGTTTTTAATCCGTTCAAGAAGGTGTTTGGCAGCCGTAACGAGCGTTTCGTGAAGCGGTTGTTGAAAACCGCCGAATCGATCAACGCGCAGGAAAACGAGGTGTCGGCGTTGTCCGACGCGGAGCTGCGCTCGCGCACTGAGGATTTTCGGCAGCGTTTAGAGCAGGGCGCGAACCTGGACGACCTGCTGCCCGAAACCTTCGCCATCGTACGTGAGGCCGGCAAACGCGTGTTGGGTATGCGCCACTTCGATGTCCAATTGGTGGGCGGAATGGTGCTCAACTCGGGCAAGATTGCCGAGATGCGTACGGGCGAAGGAAAGACGCTGGTTGCTACGCTCGCGGCCTATTTGAATGCGCTGCCCGCGAAGGGTGTGCATGTGGTCACTGTGAATGATTATCTCGCGCGGCGCGATGCGGCTTGGATGGGTCAAATCTATCATTTCCTCGGTCTCAGTGTGGGCGTCATCAATTCGTCCAGTGGTATGGGGCCGGACGCCGCATCCTACATCTACGACCCCGACTACGAACCGACCGGCGATCAGGGTTTCCGGCATTTGCGCCCGTCGACGCGGCGTGAGTCCTACCACGCGGACATTACCTACGGCACCAACAACGAATTTGGTTTCGATTACCTGCGCGACAACATGGCCTTCACCCCGGAACAGCGGGTTCAGCGAGATCCCTTCTTCGCGATCGTCGACGAAGTGGACTCGATTCTGATCGACGAGGCGCGCACACCGCTGATCATCTCCGGTCCGTCCGAAGGTGATACCGGTCTCTACAAGAAGATCGATCAGATCATCCCGCATCTGACCCGTCAGGAACCGACAACGGATGACGAGGGCAAACCCGATTTCGGCCCTGGCGATTACTCCATGGATGAGAAGGGCAAGCAGGTCTATCTCAGCGAGGATGGTCACCAAGCGGTCGAGGATATGCTCACCGAACTGGGGCTGCTTGGCGACGGTGAGAGCCTTTATGACGCGGCAAATATCGTGCTGATGCACCATGTCTATGCTGCATTGCGCGCGCATGCGCTGTTTCAGAAAAACGTCGACTACATCCTCCGAGATGGCCAGATTGTTATCGTCGACGAATTTACCGGGCGCACTATGCCCGGTCGGCGTTGGTCTGAGGGGCTGCATCAGGCGGTGGAGGCAAAGGAAGGCGTGGCCATCCAGCAGGAAAACCAGACCATGGCGTCCATCACCTTCCAAAACCTGTTTCGGTTGTACCCGAAGCTGGCAGGAATGACGGGCACCGCGGACACAGAGGCGTTCGAGTTCCAGCAGATCTATAGTCTTGAAGTCGTGGTCATTCCAACCAACCAGCCCATGGTCCGCGACGACCGCGGCGACTTGGTGTATTTGACCCAGGAGGAAAAATACCGGGCAATCATCGAGGACGTCCACGCATGCGTAAAGCAGGGACAGCCGGCACTAGTTGGTACCGCGTCCATTGAGACGTCCGAATTGGTTTCGAAGCTGTTGACTGCTGAACAGGTCTCGCACGAGGTGCTGAACGCCAAGCAACACGAGCGCGAGGCAGGTATCGTCGCGCGTGCCGGCGAGCCGGGTGCCGTTACAATCGCGACGAATATGGCGGGCCGTGGCACGGATATCGTGCTTGGCGGTAATTTGGATGCCGAACTTGAGACTGCGACCGATGACGCGGAACGCGATCGCATCAAGGCGGATTGGAAGGATCGTCACGCGCGGGTAATAGCGGCCGGTGGTCTGCATGTGATCGGCACCGAGCGGCATGAGTCACGTCGCATCGACAACCAGCTACGCGGTCGCTCCGGGCGTCAGGGCGATGCGGGTTCTAGCCGGTTTTATCTGTCATTGAAGGATAATCTGATGCGCATCTTCGCATCTGACAGGGTCAGTTCGATGATGCAGAAACTCGGAATGCAGGAAGGTGAGGCCATCGAGCATCCTTGGGTCACCAAAGCCATCGAAAACGCGCAGCGCAAGGTCGAAGGACGCAACTTCGACATTCGTAAACAGCTGTTGGAATACGATGACGTCGCCAACGACCAGCGCAAGGTCATTTATCAGCAGCGACGCGAGCTGATGGACGGTGACGATATTTCCGAAACCGTCGTCGCGATGCGAGGCGATGTGCTGAACGGTCTCATTGATCTCCATATCCCGCCGCAGAGCCTTGAGGAACACTGGGATTTCCCAGAGCTCTCCTCCGCCCTGGTGGATGCGTTTGGCGGTGACTGGCCAATTCAGCAGTGGCTCGACGAGGATGCCGATCTGCACGAGGAAACCTTGCGCAAGCGTATCGCCGACCAGATCGCACGGTACTACGAGGACAAGGAGAAGCTGGTCGGCAGTGAAACAATGCGCCAAATCGAGAAGGCCGTGATGCTCCAAACGCTGGATACACAGTGGAAGGACCACCTGGCGCAGATGGACTACCTTCGCCAAGGCATCCATCTGCGCGGCTACGCGCAGAAGAACCCGAAGCAGGAGTACAAGCGCGAGGCCTTCGAGATGTTCTCGGCCATGCTGGGCAGTATCAAACAGGAGGTGATCAAGACCTTGTCGCGTATGCAGATACAGGCGCCCGACGAGGTGCCGCCGATGGCTGCGCGCGACCGGGAGTTTGAGTTCAAGCACGAGGCATTCACTGGTCTTGAGCCCGCGCCTGCAGCACCAGAGGCGGGGGGCGGCGCAGTAGCCCAGCAGCCCGTTGCCAGGGCCGCGTCAAGCGAGCAGCAACCCTTCGTGCGGGAAGGACGCAAGGTCGGCAGAAACGAGCCATGCCCCTGTGGTTCGGGCAAGAAGTACAAGCAATGTCATGGGAAGGTCGCCTGATCCGTTATGACGCCCCCCAGCGTGTCCGGCGTACGTATCGCGAGTGTTGCGGCCGGCATCCGTTATCTTGACCGCGACGATCTCGTGGTGGTTGCTTTGCCGGACGGCGCGACCACGGCCGCGACCTTTACCCGCAATGCCTTTTGCGCGGCACCAGTCGTGGTCGCCCGAGAGCACCTGGCTTGCCGCGCGCCGGCCTATTTTCTCATCAATGCTGGAAATGCCAACGCCGGAACAGGTGAACGTGGATTGGCCGATGCGCGATCTTGTTGCGCCGCGCTGGCGGAAGCCGCCGGATGTGAGCCAGAGCAGGCCCTGCCCTTCTCGACCGGTGTGATTGGCGAGTACCTGCCCCTAGATCGGCTTACCGGTATCCTACCCGATGCGCTCAACTTGCTCAGCGAAGATGGTTGGGACGCCGCATCACGGGCCATCATGACAACCGACACCGTCGCGAAGATCGCGACGCGACGTTTAGTGGTCGACGGCCGCAGCGCCACGATCGTCGGCATTGCCAAGGGTGCGGGCATGATTCGTCCCGATATGGCGACCATGCTGGCCTTTCTCGCCACGGATGCCGCGGTTGGTGCGGACGCTTTGCAGCAGTATCTGACCGCTGCGGTCGACCAGTCCTTCAACTGCATCAGCATTGATGGCGACACATCGACCAATGATGCCTGCGTCTTGTCTGCCGCGGGAACGCTGGGCAATAGCCCGGTTGTCGAGCTGAGCAGCGCGGACGGCCACGTTCTGTCTGCGGCGGTTAATGACATCTGCGCCGACCTGGCAACGGCAATCGTCAGGGACGGCGAAGGTGCGACCAAGTTGGTGCGCATCGAGGTCTGCGAGGGGGCCAGCATGGCCGAAGCACGCGCTGTCGCCGACACCATCGCCCATTCGCCGTTGGTCAAGACCGCGTTGTTTGCATCGGACCCGAATTGGGGGCGGATCCTCGCTGCGGTGGGTCGTGCTGGTATTGCCGACCTCAGTATTGACCTGGTGCGCCTCTGGCTCGACGACTGCTTGGTCGTTTCCCGTGGGGGACGTGATCCTGACTATAACGAGGCGGATGGCCGCCGGGTCATGGAGCAAGACAGCTTTTCCATACGCGTTTCGTTGGGCCGTGGCGATTCCCAGGCGCGGGTACTCACTTGCGATCTGTCCTACGATTACGTTCGCATCAATGCTGAGTACCGCACCTGAAGCGGTATCAAGTATGCCGGGTTCAGCCTCTTTTTCGGATGCACCAATCCACGTCGCCGCCGGCGCTATCGCGGATGACCATGGGCGCATACTGATCGCAAAGCGCTCGGATCAAGCCCACCAAGGCGGATTATGGGAGTTTCCTGGCGGCAAGCTCCATGCCGGCGAGTCGCCTGTCGAAGGCTTAGGGCGAGAATTG
Organism: Thiohalocapsa sp.; assembly: GCA_049670525.1. Lineage (GTDB taxonomy): Bacteria > Pseudomonadota > Gammaproteobacteria > Chromatiales > Chromatiaceae > Thiohalocapsa. The sequence continues at coordinate 55,609 of JBATTL010000146.1, forward strand.
CTCGAGGAACTCGGCATTCAGGTCCGCGCGTCGCGGCCGTTGATACGTATCAAGCATGACTATGGGGATCGCCGGGTATTGATGGACGTCTATCGGGTCGAGGCCTATGACGGCGAGCCCGTGGGTAGGGAAGGGCAGCCCCTGGCGTGGGTCGAGCCGGATGTGATGGATCCTGAATTGTTCCCGGCAGCCGATCGCCCGATCATCAACGCCCTGCGACTACCCAGCCTATACTTGATTACTGGTGACGATCCCACCCGCCTGCACGCATTCATGGCGCGTCTTGGAAGCGCACTCGCCGCAGGGGTCAGGCTGATTCAGCTGCGCGCCCACGGACTGACCGACAGTGCGTATGCGTTGCTCGCTCGCCGTGCCTATGCACTCTGTCACGCGGCCGGGGCTCGACTTGTGCTCAACCGCGACCCCAAACAGGTCGTTAGACTGCCTTGCGACGGTATTCACCTGACCGCAGTCGCGCTGCGGCGCCTGCGCGAGCGGCCATGTGCCTTCGCGCGCCTTGCCGGGGCATCCTGCCATGACGCCGACGACCTGCAACGCGCTGCACGGCTGGATCTTGATTACGCGTTACTTTCGCCCGTTGATGACACGCCAACACATCCTGCTGCGGCGAGTCTCGGTTGGCCGCGCTTCGCGGAACTCGTCAACTCCGCGGATCTGCCCGTCTATGCACTGGGTGGTATGACGCCGGCGCACGTGGATCGCTCTATTGCCCACGGAGGTCAGGGCATCGCCGCAATCCGCGGCCTGTGGCCTCGGCCATTCGACTAGCGGGGGCAAGCGGTATCGTCCAAGCCCCGCTGGTCAGATGCCGAGCATGGCCATCGAAGCGAGAGTGACCAGAGCCAATATCCCAACCAGATCGAATAGCCGATTCCGGCGTCGATGTGAGCGAGTCCGGCGTTCGATTGCTTCCTGAAGGCCGGGCCTTTGCGCCAGTTTGGGGGCGACGAAGAGTTGCCGGTGGGGCAGGTCGATTGCGTCCGCAACCGCAACGGCGTCAATCTCGGAAGTGCGGTAAAGGCGTTTGTCGAGGTCCACCAGGCGTCGACGAAAGCCCGCATGAAAGTGCATCAACGCGGCGTCTAGGTCGGAGAACCGCGCTAGGTATATCAGGCCTGCGGACGAGTGTCGGCGTGGGGACTCAAATCCGCGCAGCCGCACTAAGCCGGGGTGTGCAGGATTGGTTTGGATCGATAGGTAACCGTCCCGCATACCGCGACGAGGTCTTACGCTAGACTTCGAAAAGGGACGCTATGCTGCCTCAGGATGAATCTCCCAGTTGCACAGCCTGATCAGCTGAGCGATTTCCCGCGCCAACGGCGTCTGCTGGTCTGGCTCGAACAATTCTCCTTCGGTCCACGAGCGTTCCGCCTGGTCTGCGACCCCATGCAACCCTTGGCGGCAAAGCTCCCAAACGGCTTTTCTCTGATTCGGCGTCATGACGTCGGTCTCCAAACCTTGAGAAGGCACGCCCCAGGTTGGCGTGCCACTGATTCGTTGTTGAAACCTGACAGCGAAGGACTGTACCCCTACCCTGCGAAGGCTCTTTGACGGTGGTCTCGATGGAGCATTGTGAAAATAGCCACCACCCATTCCAGAACCTTCCCCTCAGGATAGTCCAGCGGTCTCTATTCACAATTGGTAGTTTCCATGTCTCCTAAACGAGACATCCCGTGCTTGTGGCTGGGACTTCTTGCAAGCCCCTCCTGAATCCTGGGTTGCCGAGCCCTTCTGCGCAATTCATCGGAAGTTGTTTCGATCCTGGCTGGGCGAAGGCGAGGTAACCTGCTAAGGGTTGCCTTTCGAGCGCCTACAAATCCTCGTGGGCCACTGAATCCCGTCACGTTCCTGATGGCGCCAACAGATTTGCAAACCGACCGATCCCATAGGCGATAGCTGCAACCGCACTGCAAAGCACCATCCCCCATAGCGTATCGACCAGGACGACGGAGATGGGCCAATTGGGAAGTGTTGCCATGTTAGTCAATTCGTAGGTCAAGTAAGTGAAAAAACCGAATCCTAAAGCATGAAGCAATGTCTTTCGCAGCGATCGTGACTGGAGGCCGGGGATGACCGCGAAGCTCAAGATCCCGGCAATATAGAGAGCATAAAACACGAGCGCCGCTGGCCAGAACACCTCATCCGCGAGCAGGTGCCCGAGTCTTTCCTGATAGAAGTTCGCGGCTACGACGCCGAGCCAGAGGATGTCAATCGCGAAGAACACGGGAGCCGTGTACAAATATAGTTTGATGTATGCTGACATTTTCATAGTTAGTAGGGATGGGCACAGGTTGCTAATTAGGAGGTCCTTTCGGCGCTGGCAAGAGTGCGGTTTTGGCTAAGGATTATCTGCTCGATTTTCTGCTTGCGTCGCTTGTCCATCAGGTCTGGCGTTGCGAAAGAAAAGTTCCCGCGTTATGATTCCAGACTACCCGAAACCTGCGTTCTGCAGGGATAGCGACCGCTGGTTCTAAGGCGGGCCGCTATAAAAAATTTGTCCACAAAACGGCCTGTGGCTTCATTTTAGAGATTGTCGGACGTAATTCCGCGTTGGCTAAAGCCTTCCGGTCGTCTGCACGCGACACCGGCGTTTTCATGTTAACACCTGCCCTCTACGATAGTGCCGGTCAGTGCCCTTGGTGCGGCGAGCTTGTCGAGTTGACCATTGATTGTAGCGCCGGGGATCAGTGGTACGTCGAGGATTGCCAAGTTTGTTGCGCGCCGATTGTGGTAGTCGTCTCATTCAAGTCGGATGCCTCACCTGTCCCGATCGTTTCACTCGGTCGCGAAAACGAATAGCAGTCGTTGAACCCGTCGGCTTGTGGGCGGAGCACTAAGGGATACGGATAACAGGACATATTCTTGCTGTCTTTCCCTCTACACTTGGGGGGTTTGGTTGGCGCGACTGGCTACCCGCCATGTTGTGGTCAAGGTGTATCTGGGTAGAATGATCTCGCGCATCTGGTAGCGCGCGAGGGATGGGTCGCCAAGACGGCTGTGCTTGACTTTTTCATTTGACTGATTACATTAGAAGCGCACCGGTCGCGTGCGCTATCGTTTCTGTGATCACTATCGTCGCCGCTGACGTTTATGTCGATTTGTCGTATTGCGGTTGGCAGTCGTCTCACGCAGCGCCTCGACCGTAGTACATTCTTGCCGGTCTCGAAGACCTAGTTTGATAATGGCGGCAGCTGCCGCCGCACATCCAATCAGTGATTGCCCGGAGGCATTACGTGGAATTTCAAGATCTCAGCCTCGAAGAGCTTCAAGAACAGCTCAGTAATATCGAACAGAATAAGATCAATCTGGAGAAGGCGCTTTATCAGCGTTGGCACGACGCCAAAGCCGAGCTTGCTCAAGAAATTAGAGGGATGATCGAAGGGCGGGGCTACGAAGTCGACGATATCCTAGCAATGGTGGGCCCGCGTCGTCGCCGCAGCGCAGGTGCTCCGAAGAAGTCAAATCGAAGTTATACCCGGTATGTCGACCCGGAGGACTCGAACAACATATACGTCCGCGGCGTCCTGCCACGCTGGATGAAGGAGAAGATGGCTGCTCAGGGTTATGACCCATCCGCGAAAGAGGATCGCGAGGCATTCAAAGCCAACTATCTGCAACCGCTTCAAGACTGAGCGTCAGACTCACCGCGACGGTTTGCCTGACGATTTGGACCGTCTTGGCATCGCTGGTCGTGACCTGAGGATAAAGCGAGCGCTGCTTCTGCTCGTCGGGATCTGAGGGCTAAAGTCTCGATGGTTCTCAATCGGGTTAATGGTAATAAACGGAAACGCTGTTCAAGCGGTCCCAAAGTATGTCTGCGAACACTGGATGTTCGCTGACTAGCCGGGAAGCCGCGACCTCTACATGGGGATGATGGTGCATAGCCCGCTGGATGATATTTGCAATGTCGCCTCGTTCCCCAGCGTGTCGACCGGGCGAGATAAACTGCATCGCCAGAACGATTCGCGAAGAACGACCTTCCGATCCGATCGCAGCGATCACATTCTCGAGTAACTCCCCGTTGAAATCATACTGTCTGCCCTTCCGACGTTCCATGACCGCTTGGGTCACCCGCGTCTGTCCGACGAACCGTCGCGCCAGACCGGAGCCCAACCACTCACGGACCGCCGTCACCTCTGGGAATGGCGAGCCATGATCGACAAGCACGATCACGACTTGTGTGAATCCTCGAAGTTCAATCGACTCGCGGGTGTGATCTTCCAGAATATCGATTAGACGCCGCTCACCGATCGGCAACGGGCAAAGTACTGGTGACACGCTCATCTGCAGTGGGCCATAGCGTGCCTCCAATCTAGATCGAATCTCTGGCAGGAAGCTGTCGATGGCTCGACTTGGCCCGAAGAAGAGCGGAACGATCGCGAAGGCCCGTTCGCCGTTTTCTGCATGATGCGTGAGAAACGGTTCAAGGGTCTGCGCCGGCCGCGCGTCGAGTTCGGCCGCTGGGACGCTCGACGAATGTAAGAACGAAACGGGATGAACGCACTTTCCTGCCCGCTCCGACAGAACAGCAGCGAGTCTACGAAGGTTTTTCGTGGCTTCGGGCCGTTTGGACCCGTTGTCGAGGAGAATGATCATTGAGTGCTATTCGGAGCTTGCGATTCCAGTATGAGGGGGACCCAATAGACGGGACCAATGCGGTCCGGATCTAGGTGGGTACGCTCGCTTCGATTGCAGCGGGTTGGTTCTGTCTCGGCGCCATCCGCTTGTCCAGCGCACCAGCACGACCATCAGTGCAGATCGCGATGCCGGGGTTAGCTGCGTTCAGTCCGGCGAACTCAACTCCCGCACCCACATCGCTGTCGCGCCTGCCACCGCGGCCGGCATGACAACGAAATTCACCACCGGGATCATGGTCAATCCGGCCGCGGTGGCGCCGAAGCCGATACTCAGGAATCGGCGTCGGCGCAGCGTCGCGCGCATGTTGCGAAACTTGAGGCCATGGTTTCCCATTGGGAAATCGCTGTACTGCAACGCAAGCATCCAGGCCGTGAACAGGAACCAGATCGCGGGTCCCACAACGGGTACAACGAACGCGAGTATCAGGAATGGGATGCTCCAGAACAGCGAATAAAGGATCTTGCGCGCCTCGTCCAGCAGGGTGCCTGGAAGCTCGCGCAGCAGCTTTTTCATGTCTCCCTGGTCCGCCAGCGGCTGGCCCCTGAGCAATGCTTCGGTCTTCTCCGCCAGAAGCCCGTTGAACGGTGAGGCGAAAAGATTCGCGACCAGCGTGAAGGCGTAAAAGACAATGATCAAAAGGGCTAGAATAAAGATCGGCCAGAGCAGCCACTCCAGCCAGGAGAGCCAGTCGGGCACGGCGGACTGCATGCGTGTCATCAGTTCCTCGAACCGTCCGGCGCCATACCAGATGGCGCCTGAGAAGACGATGATGTTGATGAAGAGCGGGATCATGACGAACCGCTTCAGACCCGGCCGGGTGATCAGACACATGCCCTGGAGCATAAAGGCAGCGCCTTTGGAGGGGTTGGACGGCATGGAATGGGGTTCCGTTGTACGGCGATGCGCCGCATTATAAGCCTCAAACGCAAATCTGCCGTTGACGCTCCGGTGTTCGAACGCCGCGGTGTTGTCCTATTCGAACAGGTGATCGGAGTCTCGGTATGACCAGAGTTCAGCAGCAGATCGCGGCGCTTGCCAACCAATCCGACGACAGCATCGACCTCTGCGCTGCGGCGCTGACCATTAGCAGCCTGTTTCAGCGCGATGCGGAGCCGGAGACCAGTATCGCTCAACTCGACCTTCTCGCCGCTGCCGCGCGTGCCCGTGTGCCCGAGGACACCGATTTGTTGCGGCGGGTTTCGGCGCTAAACGATTTCTTGTTCGAGGAACTCGGTTTCACGGGTAACCATGACGATTTCTACGATCCGCGGAACAGCTTTCTCGACCAAGTGCTCGAACGGCGGCTCGGCATACCGATCTCGCTGTCGCTGGTCTATTGCGAATTGGCATCGAGGCTCGGAATGCCTGCCTATGGGGTCAGTTTTCCGGCGCATTTCCTGGTGCGAGTCGGGCGTGGCGCGACCGCGCTGGTGCTCGACGTGTACGCGGGCGGCGTTGCATTGCCGGAAGAGGAACTCGACCGCCGTCTAGCGGACCTGTATGGGGAGGGCGCCGTCACCATTCGCTCGCGGCCGTCGTTGCTGCGACCCGCCGGCAAACGCGAGATCCTGGTGCGCATGCTGCGCAACCTGATCGGCGTCTACCGAGCTCGAGGCGATGACGCGAATCTGCTGGAGGCCCTGAGCGCGGCGCTCAACCTTACGCCCGACCTCCCGGACGAGCTTCGGCAGCGCGGGCTGTTGTATCGGGAACTCGGCTACGCGCCCGCCGCGCGCGCGGACTTGCACCACTTTGTCAAGGTCTCAGATAACGCGGAGCAGATTGCGTCGGTATCCGAGGTCATTGATGCGATGGCAACGGAGCGCGTGAGACTGCACTGACGCTTCTGCACTGGCGCTTCGGTCAGAATCGAGATGACGTCGGAGCGTTCCCGCTCGGCTTGAATGGTTTCGAAGCCCGCGCCGCATCAGCTATAGTCGATGCATGTCGAGTCTGGACGGTGTCCCAGAACGCCCGGATGGCCCCGAAGCAACTAACAAGTCTGCTCTTGGCGCGGCTCACCGGCGTCGGTCGGTCGTCTCGTAGCGGCTCGGCCGCGGCCAAGGTGGCTGCGCTGCCCGCCTATCAAGTGGCGCTTTGGCCGGACGGTTGGACGCTGGAGCCGGACGGCGCCGTGCATGTTTGCGACACCCACGAAATGGCGGAGGCTCGCCGCTGGCTCGAGATGGCAGCCAGAAATGGACGCGGCCGGTCGCGGGCACGGCCTCATACGGAACTCACACGCACGATGCGACTGCATGGCTTGTCCGTCCCGCGTGGTGTGATCGACATGGCCGGGCGACGGTTTGCAACCGAGCAGGTGGCGTCCGTGGCGCTGACGTTGGTGGCGGGAGACTGGATCTCGCAACGTCGTCAGTACCTCTCTGATGCGCCTGAACGCTCGCTCGCGAATCAAAAACTCGCGTGGAGGGGATCTTTGCACAATGGAGTGCCAGGGGTCGATGTGGTTCAGGAACTGCTGCAACAAGTGCTCGAGCATGCCTTTGCGGAGGCATTATTGCCGCGCTTTCGCTACCAAGTCTCCAGTCGGTTTGACGACGGATTCGGCATCCGCTGCTGCCGCTGCCGCTTGGAGGTCGATCTTGCCTCGGACGATTGGGCCAGGGTCCGGGAGGTGGTGAGCGCGGCTCTGATCCCGTGGAATCGGGGCGTGGTGCGCGATAGTGGCGCGGTGCCGGTCATTGCGTTGCAGGTGCGGGGGTTGCCAACGACTTCGATGCTGGCGCCGATTGCCGATCCTGAACCTCACCCTGGCCTTGATCAAGCTCCCGACGCTGCGATTTGGAGACCCTGAGCATGCGCAGTCTCTGCTGTATCGCCGTCCTGGCTTGGCTACTGCTCGGCGCGGTATTCGCGCAAGGCGACGAGCGCAGACAATCCGACCGCGACACCGGACGCCATCCGACTGTCGATGGGGGGCCGGATCGAACCCGCGGTGTCACCATACAAGGCCCTTCGGCGCCCGCGAGGGAACCAAGGGATCCCGCCGTTCGGCAATACTGGTCCGGCAAGTGCTTGCAACAGCGTGCTCGCGGTTGGGGGCATAGCGGCGACTGTGAAAGCCCGGCCTATCATGGCGGCGGTGCCAGCAGAGGCGCTGGCTGGTATCCCGGCGGCCGCTATCCCCGCCATCGCGGCTGGTGATGGGTGGCGAGCGACTAGGTGTGCTCGCGGTCCGCGCCCGGACCTGTCAGCCCAAGAGAACGACCGCCGCATGCCTTCCGGGCCGGCAAGCACGATCACAGCAACGCGACCGCCTTGATCTGAATCGATACCGCTTGTCCCGGTTGCAGCCCGAGCTGGTCGGCGGAGCGACAGGTCACGCGCGACAACACCGCAGTCCCGGTCAGATCAAGTTTGACCAGGGCCAGGGCCGGGTGACCCTCAGTGCCCAGCGAGACGACGCGGGCCGGCAGCGTGTTCAGGATGCTGGTGCCCGCCTTAGGCTCCAGCGCGATGCTGACATCCCGGGCCAGGATGCGCATCCGTACATGCTCACCGACCGCGGCGCCGGTGTCGCGCACCCATAGACTCACACCGCCGCACTGCACTCGCAGCAAATGCCAGCGCTCGTCGCGTTCGGTGACCTGGCCATCGAGTACCACGCCGGCGTCCTCGCCGAGGCGGATCGGCAAATCCAGTCGCGATAGGATTTCGTTTAGCGCGCCGCTGGCAAGCACGCGTCCAGCGTCCATGATCAGGAGATGATCCGCCAGGCGGGCCACCTCGTCCGCGGCGTGACTGACATAGAGCACCGGGATTTCCAGTTCGTCGTGCAGCCGCTCCAGATAGGGCAGTATCTCCTGCTTGCGCGCGAGGTCCAGCGCCGCAAGCGGCTCGTCCATCAGCAGCACCCGCGGATTCACGGCTAGCGCGCGGGCGATGCCGACACGCTGGCGCTCGCCACCAGACAGGCTGCCCGGTCTGCGCTTGAGTAGAGGGCCGATACCGAGCAGGTCGATGGCGTGCTCGAGACTAAAGCGCGTCTTGCGGGCGGCATTGCGTCGGGCCGGGTTGCGCCGCTGGCCATAGCGCAGGTTCCCAAGCACGCTCAGGTGAGGAAACAGGCTCGCCTCCTGGAACACATAACCGAGCGGACGCTGGTGGACCGGCACCCAGGTGTCGTCGTCCTGCCAAGTGTCGCCATTGAACGTCAATCGGCCTCGCGGCGCCCGTTCCAGGCCGGCGATGCAGCGCAGCAATGTGGTCTTTCCAGAGCCGGAATGACCGAACAATGCGGTCACCCCGCGTGACGGCAATTGTTCGTCCACATCCAGCGAAAAGCCGGGCCAATCGACATGAAAACGTGCGCCGATCATTGCTTTCTGGGATTCGGCCGCCAGGCGTATAGTGCCAGCAGCACCAGGAATGAGAACACCAAGAGCACGGCGGCCAGACGATGGGCATCGGCGTACTCAAGCGCCTCGACATGGTCGTAGATCTGCACAGACGCGACGCGGGTCACGCCGGGTATATTGCCACCGATCATCAGTACCACGCCGAATTCGCCCACGGTGTGTGCAAAGGTCAAAATTCCCGCGGTGACGAAACCGGGCAGCGCCAGGGGCAGGGCGATGGTGAAGAATCGGTCCAGCGGTGAGGCGCGTAGCGTGGCTGCTGCCTCCAGCGGACGCTCGCCGATTGCCTCGAAGGCATTCTGCACCGGCTGCACCATGAACGGCATCGAATAGAACACGGAGCCGACGACCAATCCCCAGAAGGTGAAGGGCAGCAGGCCGATTCCGAGGGACTGGGTCAATTGCCCGACCGGCCCGTTGGGCCCCATGCTCACCAGCAGGTAGAAGCCGAGCACCGATGGGGGCAGGACGAGCGGCAGTGCGACGACGGCTCCGATCGGTCCCTTCCAGCGTGAGCGGGTGCGCGACAACCACCAGGCGATGGGTGTGCCGACGACAAAGAGGATGGTCGTGGTCACGGCTGCGAGGCGCAGGGTCAGGAGGATGGCCTCAATATCGGAGTCGGACAGGTACATCATGAGTCTCGGGTGCATTCGGGAAGCGTTGAAGAACGCAGCGCTTTCCCCGTGGGGCAGGATGTCCCGCCATGATCAGTTGCCAAAGCGACTGATCATGAAGAAAGCGGGAGACCGCGTCTCATGCTTCCATCTGAATCTTTGGCCAGGATGGCCAATAGATCAGTTTTTCCTCTAGTTGCGCTGATGATTTGCCGTCCCTGGGGTCCACGTTTTTCTATTCCGTCGCGTATCCGTAGTCGCGGACGATGACCTTGGCCTTTTCGCTCTGCAGGAATTCCAGCAGCGCGCTGACGGCGGGCTTGCCGTCCCCGCGGAGCAATAGCACGGCATCTTGATGGATCGGCTCATGCATGTCGGCGGACACGATCCAGCCGGAGCCCTTCGTGTTGTCGCCACCGGCCATGACCTGGGACAGCGCGACGAAGCCGATATCGGCATTGCCCGTATCGACGAACTGGTAGGTCTGGGCGATGTTCTCGCCCATGACGAGCTTAGGCTCCAACCTATCCTTCAGGTTGAGTGCCTCCAGCGTCTCGATCGACGCGTGGCCATAGGGCGCGAGTCTGGGGTTGGCAAGGGCGAGCTTGTTGAAGACGCCATTTCTCAGCAACGCGGGTCCGTCTTCGATCATCCCGCGCTTAGCCGACCACAACACGAGTGTGCCGACCGCATAGGTGAAGCGGGAGCCGGCGACGGCCGTGCCTTCCTCTTCGAGTAGCTGCGGACGCTGTTGATCGGCCGCCAGCAGCGCCTGGAACGGGGCACCATTCTTGATCTGCGCGTAGAACTTGCCTGTGGAGCCAAAGGATGCCTTCACCCGATGATTCGTCTGCTGCTCGAACGCGGCAATGATCTGCTTCATCGGGGCGGTGAAGTTGGAGGCAACGGCGATGATAGCTTGGTCGGCGGGCGTGGCGACAGGGCTGGACATCAGCGCGATGGTGCAGGATAGCCAAAGGATCGGTTTCATACGGGTCGTTACTCGGTGGCCAGTGTCTTTGAGCAGTTTTTGGTCTTCGCCGGAATGAAGCGGTCGATGAGATCAATATAAGGCAAGTCTCAGGCCAGCTAAGGATGATTTGTTGCTATCTCGGCACTTTCCTCTCCTGCTCCAGTGTCTTGTGTCGTACTCATACAGGGACCTGTTTGTACTTCGTGGCGTGTTCGACAATCTTGGTTTCCGTGCCATAGAACAAGAACCGGGTACTATCGCGATGCGACTCCTTAGTCGCTATCTGGCAGTTACGCGCCCGTACGAGGGCGATATGGGCGCGGAGCCCCCCAAATGGTGCGTTTGCGCAGCGCTGAGCCGGGGGCGGCCTTGGGTATCGTCATCCGCACCACCGATTCGCTTGGCACGGCCGCCGCCGTTGGGGGCATCCCGGTTTTCGCCGGCGATCCGGTGATCGTTTACGGCGTCGAATAGCCGCTGGGGGTGGCATGGGAGCCGGTACGCGCCGTTCTGTGCCGGACGACTGCAGTACTAGGGTCAGTGGCGTCGGTGTGCGGTTGATCCTGCGGTTGCGCCCGTGCAGACTGCGCGGGGTCGTGCGCCTGATTGGTCTGGTTCCGGGAATGCCGCCTTTGCCTCTTTTCTCTCTCGTTTTCGGCCTGTTGCTGACGATGGTCCCGCTGCTGGCCCCGCTGCTAGCTCAGGATCAGGTCCCGACGCAGCCGCAGCCGTTACGTTTCCTCGCCCTCGGCGACATACCTTATTCCGGCGGTGAGATGGATTTCCTGCGCACGCTGCTCAGGGAAACAATGGCCCAGCGTCCTCCGTTCATCATCCACGTTGGCGACATCAAGGCCGGCAATCAGCCCTGTAGCGATGCGCGGATCCAGTCTGTTGCGGACCTATTCCGTGAGCAGCCCGCGCCGCTGTTCTACACACCTGGTGACAATGAGTGGACCGATTGTCACCGCCAGCGCGCCGGCAGCCACGACCCGTTGGAACGCCTGGGCGCGCTCCGCCGAATCATGTTCAGCGATCCGTCGGTGCTGCACACCGAGGCGTTGCAACCGGTGGTACCCGATCCGGCGTACCCTGAGAATCTGTATTTCCACCGCGATGGCGCGCTGATCGCATTAGTGCACGTGGTCGGCAGCAACAACAACTTCAGGCCCAATGACTCCTTGCCCATGGCAGAGTACAGGGTCCGTGCCGCGGCCAACCGGGCATTGCTCAAACAGGCAGCGCAGGCGGCGAACAGACTTGGCGCAAGTGCCTTTGTCATCGCCTTGCACGCCAACCCGTTGTTCGAGGAACAGGGGGCGCGGCGCGGCTTCGTGCCGCTGAAAGAAGACCTTCGGCGCTTGCTGGCAAGCTACCCGGGTCCGGTGCTGCTGATCCACGGCGATACGCATCGGTTCCGGTTCGACCAGCCGCTGACGGATGCCGACGGAAACCCGATCGAGCGCTTCAGCCGCCTGGAGGTTCCGGGCTCACCGTCGGTGGCCGGCGTCTGGGTCACAGTCGATACTGCCGCGGTGCCGGCCTTCGCGGTCGAGGTGGTCTATCCCAACACCTATGGGTCGCTGTTTTGATCCAGCAGGCTTGCCGGCCGCTGGTCTGGGCTCGGCGCCGCGTCCCCACGTTGGCGCTCGCCGGCGCAATCGCGGATCGGATTCTCGGTCTTACCCGCGCGCCAGCATCGGCTTCAAGAACCGCCCGGTATGCGACGCCGAGCACGCGGCGATCTGTTCCGGCGTACCGGCGGTGACGAGCTCGCCGCCCTTATCACCGCCCTCCGGCCCCAGGTCAATGATCCAGTCGGCGGTCTTGATGACGTCCAGGTTGTGCTCGATGACCACGACGGTGTTGCCGGCATCGCGTAGGCGATGCAGCACGGCCAGTAGGTGTTTGACGTCGTGGAAGTGCAGGCCGGTGGTCGGTTCGTCGAGTATGTAGAGCGTGCGGCCGGTGTCGCGTTTCGACAGCTCGCGACTGAGCTTGACGCGCTGGGCCTCGCCACCGGACAGCGTGACGGCGTTCTGTCCCAGGCGCACGTAGCTGAGCCCAACGTCCATCAGGGTCTGTAACTTGCGTTTCAGTACCTGCACTGGGGCGAAGAAGGCCAGCGCGTCCTCGACCGTCAGGTCCAGCACCTCATCGATGGTCTTGCCTTTGTAGCGGATTTCCAGTGTCTCGCGGTTGTAGCGCCGACCGGTGCAGACATCGCATTGCACATAGACATCCGGCAGGAAGTGCATCTCGACCCGGATGAGGCCGTCCCCTTTGCAGGCCTCGCAGCGTCCGCCCTTCACGTTGAAGCTGAAACGCCCGCCGGTGTAGCCGCGGGAACGCGCCTCCGGCACTGCCGCGAACAGGTCGCGGATCAGATTGAACAGGCCGGTGTAGGTGGCCGGGTTCGAACGCGGGGTGCGGCCGATCGGGCTCTGGTCGATGTCCACCACCTTGTCGAAGTGCTCCAGGCCCTCTATGGCGCCATGGGGGGCGGGGCGCAGGCTGGCGTTGTTGAGGCGACGTGCCGCGACCGGATGCAGAGTGTCGTTGATCAGCGTGGACTTGCCCGAGCCGGATACGCCGGTGACGCAGCAGAAGGTGCCGACCGGGATGGCTGCGTCGATGCCGTGCAGATTGTTACCGGTGGCGCCGAGGATGCGCAGCTCCTTGCCTTCGGCGGCGGGTTGGCGCTCGGCAGGGATCTCGACCCGCTGGATGCCCGCCAGGTATTGCCCTGTCAGCGAGGCGGGATTGGCTGCGATGTCTTCAGCCGTGCCTTGGGCTACGATCTCGCCACCGTGGACGCCGGCGCCCGGCCCCAGGTCGATGACGTGATCCGCTGCGCGGATAGCGTCCTCGTCGTGCTCGACCACGATCACGGTGTTGCCGATGTCACGCAGATGGGTCAGCGTGCCGAGAAGACGCTCGTTGTCGCGCTGGTGCAGGCCGATGGAGGGTTCGTCGAGGATATACATCACGCCGACGAGGCCGGCGCCGATCTGGCTGGCCAGACGGATGCGTTGGGCCTCGCCGCCGGACAGCGTCTCGGAGCTGCGGGTCAGGGTGAGATAGTCGAGACCGACATCAACCAGGAAGCGCAGCCGCTGGGCGATCTCGGTGATAACCTTGGCGCCGATCTCGGCACGTTGACCGGTCAGTATCAGTTCATCGAACCAGCGCAGACTGTCGCCCACGGGCAGGCCCGACAGTGCCGCAAGGTTGCGGCCGGCGACCAACACGTTGCGCGCGGCGGGATTCAGCCGCGTGCCGTCGCAGGCGGGGCAGGGACGGGTGGAGATGAAGCGAGCAAGTTCTTCGCGAACGGCGGCGGAGTCGGTGTCGCGATAGCGACGCTCCATGTTCGGCAGGATGCCCTCGAACCCACGCAGCTTGCCGCTGCCGCGCTCGTGCGGCAGTTTGAATTTGAACTTGTCGTCGCCGCTGCCGTAGAGCACCCGCTGCCGGGCGGGCTCGGGGAGGTCCTGCCAGGGCGTCTCTGCATCGAAGCCGTCGTGCCTCGCCAGTGCGCGGATCATCTGAAAATAGTAGCCGTTGCGCCGGTCCCAGCCGCGGATCGCGCCGCCCGCAAGACTCTGTTCCGGATGACCGACCACCTTCGCCGGGTCGAAGAACTGCTCGACCCCGAGCCCGTCGCAGGTCGGGCAGGCGCCGGCCGGGTTGTTGAACGAGAACAGCCGTGGTTCCAACTCCGGGATGCTGTAGCCGCAGACCGGGCAGGCGAAGGCGGCGGAGAAGGTTACCGGCTCCGCGTCCGGCTCATCCATCGGCGCGACGCGCAGGATGCCCGCGGAGAGCTTGAGAGCGGTCTCGATGGACTCGGCCAGACGCAGTTGCAGATCGCCACGCACGCGGAAGCGGTCCACCACCACCTCGATGTCGTGCTTCTTCTTGAGGTCCAGCTCCGGTGGGTCGTCCAGTTCGTAAAGGTCGCCGTCGATGCGTGCACGCACAAAGCCCTGGGCGTTGAGTTCGCCCAGCAGGTGCTGATACTCGCCCTTGCGCGCGGACACCACCGGTGCCAGCAGCATCAGCTTCTCGCCCTCGGGCCGGGCCAGGATCTGATCCACCATTTGGCTGATGGTCTGGGCGTCCAGCGGCTCGCCGTGCTCCGGGCAGTGGGGCGTGCCGACGCGCGCGAACAGCAGGCGCAGATAGTCGTGGATCTCGGTGATGGTGCCGACCGTGGAACGTGGGTTGTGCGAAGTGGTCTTCTGCTCGATGGAGATGGCCGGCGACAGACCCTCGATATGGTCAATGTCCGGTTTGTCCATCATTGACAGGAACTGCCGCGCATAGGCAGACAGCGACTCCACGTATCGTCGCTGGCCCTCTGCGTAGATGGTATCGAAGGCGAGCGACGATTTGCCCGAGCCGGATAGACCCGTCATCACCACCAGTCGCTGCCGCGGCAGGTCCAGGTCGATGTTCTTGAGGTTGTGGGTGCGGGCGCCGCGGATGCGGATGCTGTCCATGTGGCGGGGTATGCTGCTCTTGTCAGGCGAGGCGCCCAGTCTTGCATGAGAACCGGGAACGCATGGTCTCGTCACCGCCTTGGGACGAACGACTGGTTTCGACCGAAGCAGGTGGATCGGGGGACTGGAAGGGCGACGCAAGGCCCCGAGCGCGGACGCCGCATCCCTGCGGCCCGATAGAGGCGCTGCCGCGCGTGGCGATGACTCGCGCTTAGCTGCGCGCGTTCTGGAGCGCCGCAATGCGTTCCTCCAGCGGCGGATGGCTGGCGAACAGCTTTTTCAGGCCGTCGCCAATGTTGCCGGAGATGCCGAAGGCGGCGAACTCGCCCGCTGGCAGGTCGTGGGGCTCGTGTACTCGCTGCAGCGCGCGCAGCGCTCCGATCATCTTCTCGCGCCCGGCCAGACTCGCACCGCCGGCATCGGCATGGAACTCACGGTAGCGGGAGAACCACATGACGATGATGGACGCCAGAACACCCAGCACAATTTCCGCGATGATGGACACAACGAAGTAGCCGATGCCCGGGCCGCCCTGGCTGTCCTGGCCACGCATGGCCGAGTCGACGAAGCCGCCGATGATCCGCGCGAGGATGATGACGAAGGTATTCAGGACACCCTGAATCAGCGCCAGCGTCACCATGTCGCCGTTGGCCACGTGGCTGATCTCGTGCCCGACCACGGCTTCGACCTCGCCCTTGTTCATGTTCTGCAGCAGCCCGGTGCTGACTGCCACCAGGGCGTCATTGCGGTTCCAGCCGGTCGCGAAGGCGTTGGGCTCTGGCGAGTCGAAGATGCCGACCTCCGGCATGCGGATTCCGCTTGCCTCCGACTGCCGCCGTACAACCTCAAACAGCCATTGCTCAAATGGCGTGGACGGCTGCTCGATGATCTGCACCCCCATCGAGCGCTTGGCCATCCATTTTGAGATGAACAGCGAGATCATCGAGCCGCCGAAGCCAAACAGCAGCGCCATGATCAACAGCCCGGAGCCCTGAGTACTGCTGATACCCAGTACACTCAGGACGATATACAGGACAGCAAGAATCGCGAAGTTGGTCGCGACATAAAGCAAGACTCTCAACATGTCGAACAGACTCCGAATCAAGAATTTGCGTCGGCATTACATGGATGCCGGCGTGGATTTACACAACGCGACTACTGGTCGCGCCCCATGGTCTCGATATAGGCGTATCCTAACAGCAGACGCGCGATCGGGGGTGGTATCCGGCAAATAATCGGCTGGACATTGCGCAAATTGGCTACTACAGTGTGGGGCTTCCTATTGAGGGGACATAGCTCAGCTGGGAGAGCGCAACACTGGCAGTGTTGAGGTCGGCGGTTCGATCCCGCCTGGCTCCACCAATTTGAAAGACATCCGGCCCGCCCATGCCAAATGGGTCGGCCGGATTTTTTTGACAACGTAACGGTCTTCTGTCCCCATCGTCTAGAGGCCTAGGACACCGCCCTTTCACGGCGGCAACCGGGGTTCGAATCCCCGTGGGGACGCCAATAAAAACAACGGCTTACTTCGGTAGGCCGTTTTTCGTTTGAGAGTTTAGGTAAATCTTAGGAAGAATCTCGTCGCGGGAACTTAGCTCAACCCAACAATCAAACGCCGCAAGGGCAGCGCTCGCCGCCAAGTCCTATTGTTTTGCTGCCTTCGACTGAAGTGTGATCTTCTGACCATAAATTTTATGTATGCGATTAATCTGCGAATCGTTTGCTAGAATTCAGGTGCAGGCGTTAATACACGTGCTATAGCTTTGTTACAAAAGCGAAATCTTACAGCAGAGACATGAACAACGCGGAGGCGCTTCAAGCAATGGCAATCCAAGTGTCGGATAAGACAAGACAAATCGTTTGCCGTGAACTGAAGGTCGAGAGTTTTGCCGATCTCGTCGACAGAGATTTTCAGGCGTTCGATGCAAAGCACGACGTGGATCGCAACAAAGTCGCTCGCTATTCCGACAGAAATCGCGGGTCCGTGAGGCTAAATGCCGGTAAGTTCTACACCGCCGAAGAACATGATCGACGAGTTCGGCGGGTCAAAAGACTAAAATTGCCTGGATAGGGTGGCATGGGCGACGACGCGGGAAGCCAAGGAAAGCCGTGTGCCAATCGCTTCACAGAAAGAGATTGCGAGCAGTTCCGAGAACTCGCACTACTTCATCGAGATGCGAAGGCACTGATTCTCTACTCTGAAGAGATCGATCCAGATTCCCGATCAAATCTTCAGACGATAAAAGAACTCAGGGACGCGCTGGATCACCTGATGCGCGTGATGCTGGTGCGACTGGCGCCTGAAGAGGGGCCGGACGGAGCCGATGCCGAGTATTGTGAGAAGAATCTCCAGAAGGCCGTAGGTCACGTGTTTCGCGCGGCGTTCGATGCGCTTGATGGAACTTTGCTGTCGCTGCGCGAACGCATTAGCGACAGTCTCGAGGCCTACGACGCTGAGGTGATAAGGTCTGGCATTCCGGACTACTGGCAGCACAAAATCGAGTTGGACAAGCTCACCGACGACGTAGCCAGTCATCGCGGTAGAAAAGACGTCGGCAAAGATATTGGGGAGACGCTGAACCGATACATCGCCGATGTCGAAAAGTTCAAAGACTTCCATAGAACCCTATTGCATGCAGGCCCCACTCTTGATGAGTGCCAACGCGAGCATAGAAAGGCAAACACTGCGGCGTTTCGGCATCACGCAATAGTAGCGACTATCGCAGCGATAGTCGGTGGTTTGTGCGTCCTAGTAGTTACGCTAGCAGTGACGTAGCCAATCGTTCCTAGGCGACTCTACGCGTCAACTTAGGTTGGTCGCCCTCCCTAAGTTTGTCTGTGCGTTCCGCTCGCGCCGGCTCAATCTCCCGCAATAACTCACCAGCTCGTCGAACTGCGCGGCCATGAATCTGCATGGCCAGCTTCTGCAAGATCAGTGTCTTGACGGCGATGATGGTCGTCGCCGGGCCGAACAGCTCGGACAGGGCGGTCGAGACCCAGAAGGTCAGGATGGTCAGCAGCGCCACGGCGCCGGAGATGGGATGAAGGGCTTTGAGCATGGGTCGGTCTCCGTTGTCGCATTAAACATAGCATGCTATATAACATTGCATACTAAGCTATGCAAGTGCTAAGAAGAGACATGGATTTCATCAAAGACCAATCCGCGGGATACCTCGCCAATCACCTGGCAAGGCTCTTCGCGCGGCACCTTCAGGGTCGGATCAAACCGCTCGGTCTGACGACAGGGACCTTTCCAGCCCTCCTGGTACTTTGGGAAAGCGATGGCTTGACGCAGCGTGAGCTAACCGAGCATCTGGACATTGAGCAGCCGACCATGGCCAACACCTTGGCGCGCATGGAGCGCGACGGCTTGATCGTCCGCAAGAAGGATCCCGCGGATGCACGGGCGCGGCGGATCTGGCTGACAGACAAGGCGCGCGACCTGCGCGCGCCGGCCATCGCGGCCGCCGTTCAGGTCAATAGCGACGCGTTGGCTGGACTGTCGGAGGCCGATCGTGGGCAGTTCATCGCTCTAATGGGGAGGATCATCGCGGGGATGCAGGGACCCGCGCTTGACGACACGAGGGGAAGGTGAAGCGGGATGATCGGGCTGGTGCCGGCCCCACGCTGATTTCGTCGGGCTATTCCAGTCGGGCAGCGCGTCACGCCGGACGTTGAGCGTGAGCTCCACGTCTTTCTATTCCATGTGGTGTCGGTACGCGCGTGCCAGCTCGACAAAGGCGCGCGTGTAATCGATGTCCGCATCGGCCGCCCGGATGCCGAGGAAAATCCGCTTGTCGACTCCGTGCTCGCCGAGTCGCACCGCAGTGACGTCGAGCTTGTCAGCGTACTCGTTCACTAGCCAGCGCGGCAGGGCCGCGACGCCGCGTCCGCTGGCGACCATTTGCAACATGATGCCGGTGGTCTCGATCGGTTTGTGGCGCTTCGGTCTGATGCCGGCCGGCAAGAGAAACTGCGTGTAGATATCAAGTCGGTCGATGGCGACCGGGTAGGTAATCAGCGTTTCGTCGGCGAGCTGTTCCGGTCGCACGAACTCGGCGCTGCGCAGAGGATGCCCCTGGCCAACCACGAGGATCTGCTCATAGTCGAACACCGGCTCGAACTTCAGGCCGTACTTGTAGAGCGGATCTGGTGTCACCAGCAGGTCGATCTCGTGGCCAAACAGTGCGCCGATGCCACCGAACTGGAATTCCTGCTTCACATCCACATCCACGTCTGGCCAAGCCGCGAGGTAGGGCGATACCACCTTCAGCAGCCACTGGTAGCAAGGATGGCATTCCATACCAATGCGTAGCGCGCCACGCTCACCCTGGGCGAACTGTCTGAGCCGTTCTTCCGCGTGCGTGAACTGCGGCATCAGGCGGTTGGCCACCCCGAGCAGATACTCGCCGGCCTGCGTGGGGCGCAGGGTGCGGCCTTCGCGGGTCCAGATAGCTACGCCGAGCTGATCTTCCAGCTTGCGCACCGCGTGGCTCAGCGCCGATTGGGTGACGTGTAGTTGTTCGGCGGCAGCGGTCAAGGTGCCCTGCTGGTCGACAGCACGAATAATGGCCAGGTGGCTACGTTGCAGGTGAGCCATAGAAGTCGAGAATCATGAGTATTGCTCATCGTCCGATGAGAAAATACCATTTTTTCTCATGAATGAAACTGACGAGAATCGCGCCAGGTTTCATCGAACAAGGCGAATCACATGGCGATTACGCACAACCTTGGCTTTCCCCGCATCGGCGCGAGGCGGGAGCTCAAGTTCGCGCTGGAGTCCTACTGGAAGGGCCAGTCTTCGATCGACCAGCTCAAGGCGCTGGGCGCCCAGCTGCGCAAGCGCCACTGGCAGGACCAGGCATCGCTGGATCTGCTGCCGGTCGGCGATTTCGCCTTTTACGATCAGATGCTGGATATGAGCTTTACCCTTGGCAACCTGCCCGAGCGGGTGCGGGGTTTGCAGGGCGATGCGCTCGACAACTACTTTCGCGTGGCTCGAGGCCGTTCGGCCTCGTCGGTGGAGCAGCGGGAGCGATGCGATTGCGGTGTCGCTGCCGGCGAGATGACCAAGTGGTTTGACACCAACTACCACTACATCGTGCCGGAGCTCACCGCGTCCACCGAGTTCAAGCTTGATGCCTCGCGCCTGCTGGAGCAGCTGTCCGAGGCGAGAGCGCAGGGCGTCAAGGCCAAGCCTGTCATCATCGGCCCGGTGACCTACCTCGCGCTCGGCAAGACCAAGGACCACTCCGACCGCCTCGCGTTGCTCGAGCGTTTGCTTCCGGTCTATGCGGAATTGCTGCACGCGCTGGCCGAGAACGGCGTGGACTGGGTGCAGATCGACGAGCCCATCCTCGTCACCGAACTGGATGAGCACTGGCGCCACGCCTTCACCACCGCCTACCACGCGCTGAAGAGCGAGCCGGTCAACGTGCTGCTGGCGACCTATTTCGGACAGCTGCAGGATCAGCGATACCGCGTCGCCAACCTGCCCGTGGCGGGCTTGCACATCGACGCGGTCAAGGGTCGCGACGACCTGGTGCCACTGCTGAACCTTCTGCCCTCCAACAAGGTGCTGTCGTTGGGCGTTGTCGACGGCCGTAACATCTGGAAGACCGACCTGGCCGCGGTGCTCGATTGGCTGGAACCGATCCAGGAACAGCTCGGCGAACGCCTGTGGATCGCGCCCTCGTGCTCGCTGCTGCACGTGCCGGTGGACCTGGAGAGCGAGCATAGGGTCGATGGTGAGACCAAATCCTGGCTCGCCTTCGCCAAGCAGAAGCTGGACGAATTACGTGTCCTGGCCACCGCGCTGAATCAGGGGCGCGAGGCGGTCAAGGCCGAATTGGACGCCAACCGCACGGCTATCCATGCACGCCGCAACTCGCCTCGCGTCAACAACCCCGAGGTAAAGGCCGCGATCGCCAAGATCGAGGCCCGGCTGGGCCAGCGCAAGAGCTTCTACGCGCAACGTGTTGCTAAGCAGGCCGAGCTGCTCAAGCTGCCCATGTTCCCCACCACCACCATTGGCTCTTTCCCGCAGACGACCGAGATCCGTCAGGCGCGAAGGCAGTTCAAGGCTGGCGAGATCGATGAGGCGGTGTACAGGGCCGCCATGCGCGCTGAGATCGCTCGCTGCGTGCGCGAGCAGGAAGCACTCGGGCTGGACGTCTTGGTGCACGGTGAGGCCGAGCGCAACGACATGGTCGAATACTTCGGCGAACAGCTCGACGGCTACGCCTTCAGCCAGTTCGGTTGGGTGCAGTCCTATGGCTCGCGCTGCGTCAAGCCGCCCATCCTCTTCGGCGACATCAGTCGCCCGCGGGCCATGACTGTTGAGTGGATCAAGTACGCTCAGTCGCTGACCGACAAACCGATGAAGGGCATGCTCACCGGTCCGGTCACCATCCTGAACTGGTCCTTCGTGCGTGACGACCAGCCGCGCTCGGTCTCCTGCCGACAACTGGCCCTGGCGATTCGCCAGGAGGTTCTGGACTTGGAGCAGGCCGGTGTGCAGGTCATTCAGATCGACGAGGCGGCGTTGCGTGAGGGTCTACCGCTGCGCCGGTGGCAATGGCAGGACTACCTCGACTGGGCGGTCGAGTGCTTTCGCATCGCCGCCAACGGCGTCGCCGACGAGACCCAGATCCACACCCACATGTGCTACTCGGAGTTCAACGACATCATCGCCTCGATCGCCGACATGGATGCCGACGTCATCACCATCGAGACCTCGCGCTCCGACATGGATCTGCTCGATGTCTTCGACGACTTCAGGTACCCGAACGAGATCGGGCCGGGCGTCTACGACATCCACTCGCCCAACATTCCGAGCGAGCAGCAGGTCGTGCAGCTCATGCAGAAGGCGGCCGAGCGCATCCCCGCCGAGCGGCTTTGGGTAAATCCGGACTGTGGCCTCAAGACCCGACAGTGGAGCGAAGTCATCCCGGCGCTGGCCAACATGGTTGCGGCTGTGAAGACGCTGCGCGCCACGCTGTCCTGATCGGCGAAGCGGGTGGAGCGCGGCCTGCCACGCGCCATCCCATCTGAGCATCCTGCACCTTTCATCCCGGTTGCTTACCGGGATGAAAGGTGCTTGAGAGTGGCCCCAACGGTTTCACCGCCTTCGCGACACGATCGATCAGATCGACCGCGAGCTGTTCGCCGTCATCGAGCGGGAAAACCAGCTGCAGGCAGCTCACATCGACCGGTCCTGTTGGCCGCCCAAGGCTCGCAGCTCACCAACAACAACGCCGAAGGCTATCCCGGCAAGCGCTCCTGCTGTGGCTACGAGCATGTCGTCGTCGAGCGGCTCGCGATCTATCGGCTGCAACGGCTGTTCGGCGCCGACGCGGCCAACCTGCAGCCCAACTTTGGCTCTTAATCCGCGTCGCCCAAACGGTAAACCAACACCGGGATAGTCGACGCCGTCAGCACCCGCGGCGTCTCACTGCCGATTAGTCTGGCCTTGAAACCCTTGGAGCCGTGCGAAGCCATGAAGATCAGGTCTGCGCCAGATTCGGCTGCGGCATTGACGATGCCCTCATAAGGCGTATCGGTCGACGTCGTCATGACCTTGCATGGGACTCCGGCCTCGCGACAAAGCCCCTCGGCAAAGTCTAGACTCGCGCGCGTTCCGGAATCGACCGCCTTGTCGAACTGCTCGCGTGTAGCCTGATCGACCACCTCACCGTCGAATATCGCCGCCGAGAAGGTCGTGGTCGAGATTTGCGCCTTGGCGTGATACGCGGTGACTTGAGCGCCGAGCGCGTTCGCCAAGGCGACCGCGGCGCGGCAGCTTTCTTTCGATAGCGCGGTGCCGTTGGTCGGAACCAAGATGTGCTTGAACATGCTCATTCCCCTTCGGTCTCAGTGGCTAGACATTGGCGGCCGACAGCACCGAGCCGCGCCGCAGGTAGAAGTACCAGGTCATGAACAGCATCGTGGCGTAGCAGCCGAGGAAGACTGCGAAACCGCCCGCAACGCCCGCCATGGCGAAGACCCGCGGAATGAAGAACGCCCCGAGCGATCCGATTGATCCGGCGACACCGATACAGCCTCCTGCCAGACGCCGTGCGTTGACCAGCTTGGCGGGATCGAGCTTGCCGGTCTGCGGATCCATCGCACGCGCCCGGAAGGCCGCAGGGATCATTCGATAGACCGCCCCGTTGCCCATCCCGGCCGCAATGAAAAGCAGGAGGAAGAGTCCGACGAACAGTGGGAAGTTCAATTGCTCCAGCGTCAGAACCAAACCGAACCAGCCGCCAAACGGGCGCACCAGCGCGCCGACCAGTGCTCCGACGAACACGATCTTCATCGACTGATCCGGGAACTCCGAGCGCAGCAGGGTGGCGAAGGTATTGGCATAGCCGATGAAGGAACCGAAGGTGCCAATTTAGAGCCAGGAGATGATGAAGGTGTTGGGCTCCGCGAGCGCCAGGCCGAAGCTCTTGATGTCCGACCGGGCGGCGGTCAGGTTGTTCATGAAGAAGTCAGCGCCCGTCGCCGCGACTATGCACAGCGGGATGAAGATCAAGCCGGCCCGATCGAGTGCTAGGCCGCCACCCGTGATGATCACCATCGGCACCACGAACTGGATCCAGGCGACGCCGAGATTGCCGCCCGGGGCATTCAGCCCGAGCGCCGCGCCCTTCATTCGCTCCGGATAGAAAAAGGAGATATTGACCATCGAGGAGGTGAAGTTTCCTGCGCCCAGGCCAGCCAGGCTCGCGATGACGATCATCAGCCAGAATGGCGTCGAGGGGTCGCTGACGGCCCAAGCCAGCCCCGATGCTGCCACCATCAGCAACAGCGCCGAGGCGACGGTCCAGTTGCGCCCGCCGACCGCAGGGACGGCGAAGGTGTAGAAAAAGCGCATCACGGCGCCGGTCAGTCCGGGCGCGGCAATCAGCCAAAAGCGCTCGTCGGCGGTGAAGGCGAATCCGACATCGGGCAGCCGCGGGACAGTCATCCCCCAGAGACCCATCATCGCGAAGCCGAGGAACTCGGCGATCATCGACCAGGTTAGATTGCGCCGGGCTACCCGCTTGCCGACCCGTCCCATTGCGCGTTGTCCTCGGGATTCCAGTTCGTGATCCAGCGACCGCGGGCTGTATCGAGATGAGCATCGCGGCCGGTCGCCATCGCATCAGCAGTGGTTGACATGAGCGTGTCTCCTCCGGTTTTTTTTGGATCAGTCTTTATGGATGCGGGTCATATCGGGCGCGTTGCCCGGTGTCTCCCGTCTTGCCTGCCGCAGCGCGCCGATCTCGTCTTTAGATCGACGATTGTCTGCTCGGCCTCATCCAGATTGCGCGAGGAAAGCGGAGACCTCGAGCTCGACCTCCCGCTCTTCGGCCGAGCGCTCGGCAACATCGGTTTTCAGCCTCGACGTTCGGCTTACTCTGGACAGAATGGCGTGGTCGCCGACAGGGGGGTCGAGACATTTTGTCGATGCGCAAGATCCGCCTGAATGGCGTTTCGCGCAGACGTCGACGTCCGCATCGCTGCTCGGCCCATATGCAAGAGGTCCGCGACGCGACAACGACCCGTCGTCCAAATGAGAGTTCGAAAACTGAAGCGAATGCGCGAGATCGGTTGCGAATCGTCTTCAGACTGGTCTATTCAATAGCCGTGTTCGCCAATTCCACCTGCTCTGGGAACGAAAGCCGATGCGCACGGACCTCGCTCCCTCGTTGAACCTGCCGATGTTGATCGCGCTCGGTGCCGCGGGGGGTACTGGGAACGAGCTGGGTCTATACCGCGAGCGACTTTTTCGCAAAGTACGGCGCCGGTGGCGTGATCTTTGGCTTGGCGGTTGCCGGTGTGCTGGCGAGTTGTGTCGCGCTGGCGTTCGCCGAACTCGCGGCCCGCTTTCCGCGCGCCGGCGCCGAGCTGGTGTTTGCCTATGCCGCGTTCGGCCGGGACACCGCTTTTGTCGCGGCTTGGCTGCTGCTTGGTGCCTACATCAGTTCGCTGGCGTTTTACGTCACCGCCAGCGGCATGCTGCTCGCGATCCTGCTGCCTAATCTGAATAGCATTCCGCTCTACAGCATCGCCGGAACGACCGTCTACTTGCCGGTGCTTGGCCTGGGTGTCTGCCTGGCCGCGCTGCTTGCCGGATTCACGGCCGCCGGCATGCGCGCTGCCGGACGGCTGCAGCTCCTGATGTTTGTGGCCATGCTACTGACCGGGCTCGCACTCGCGGGTGTTGGCTTTGCCAACGGACGTGTCGATCACTTTTGGCCGGCGTACGCTCCAAGCGCCGAGCCGGTCATGAGCACCTTGCGCTTCGTACTGCCGGCGATGACCCTCCTGACCGGTTTCAGCCTGATCGCGGCGCTGGCCGAGGACGCGGCGCTGCCCCCGCGGCAAATCGCGCAGGCCGTGCTCGCAACGGTGGTCGTGGCGACAACCTTCTACTGCACTGTATTGCTCGCCACGGCCTGGCTCATCCCGCGGCAGACAACGGCACAGAGGAAAGACGGCGTCATCGATGCCTTCCGCCACGCCGGCTATCCGCAGCTTGCCTGGGCCGCCTTCGGCATCGCGGTACTGGGCCTGCTGAACAGCTTTCTAGCACTATTCGCGGCCGCGTCGCGGGTGACGCTCGCGCTCGCGCGGGCCGGCCTGTTCCCACCCGCGTTGGCACGTCTGAGTCCAACCGGACACCCGTTCAACGCACTGCTGTTCACGCTGTCGTTGACTGTCGGCCTCGGTTGGCTCGGCAAGGGTGCGCTGCTCTGGTTCTTGGACACCGGCGGCGTCTACATCGGGCTCGCTTGGGTCATCGCGGTGCTCAGCCTGTATCGGGTACGCCGCCTGCATCCCGATCAGCGAGTTCCCTACCGCGTGCAGCCGGCATGGCTCCCGGCGCTGGGTGCTGTTGCCGCACTCGCGGTGATCATTGCTACACTAATCCCCGGCACGCCGTTATCGCTCGGTTGGCCGCACGAGTATCTGATCCTGGCCGGCTGGATCTTGCTCGGCGGCGCGATATTTCTGATGGCACCCCGGGGAGCGGATGCTGACTCGCTCGAGAGAGTGCTGGGTTCCCGCGGCGCAGATTCGCCCCAGCCTTGAAGACATTCGGCAACCGGTTGCCGCTCGACGCTTTTCACCGGCGCGAAACGCATGATCGGGCGTCGCACCGCTTCGCAGGTCGCCTGCATGTCGCTGCGGTCGGTTCTGTTGCTGCGCCGAACAGCGGTCAGGCAATAGGCTAACTCAGCCTGCCGCGGCCAATTGGGGCGCCAACCGCGGCGAAGGTTCGTCACGCGCCTCGTCCTGGCCGGTCAGCAGTTCGCGCTTGAATGCACCCCAGTCGACGCGTGCGCCTAGGTGCTTCGCCACAAGACGCATATCCTGCTCGGCGTTGCCGAGGCAGCCGGTACCCCCTGGGGACGGCACTATATTGAAGATAAGGCCTTCGCCGTCAACGATCTTGGCCTCGCCCATCTTTAGCGTCCCGGTCTCGCGATCGATCAATTGCGGGCGGATGCCGCCGAAGCCTTCGGCATACTCGATATCGCGGGCCTTGATATCCGGCACGATCTTTTGGATCTCTTTGACGAACAATCGTCGACTGAGCCCAGGTGCTTCATAGAGGAAGTTGCGAAGCATGTAGTGACGGAGTTCTCGGACCTTCAACAGATCCCAGAGCATTGCGCTAACCCTGCGGTCCAGACGCAGCGCGTGCACCATCTCGCGAATCTTGGCGTGGTTGTGGCGCTTGAACATCGGCAGCATCAGTGCGGTGGGCCCAAATCGCGTCTTGCCGCGTTCCTTGATGTCATGGTCGCCGTGCACTGCGGCGAATGGCAGGTTTGGATCGTGCACCGTGTAGACCTTGCCATTCAGCGCGTCGGGGGCGAAGTAGAATGACCCGGCCACCGGGAGTGACGAATACTCCAACCCGAGACCTATCTTCTGCGCCATGAATAGCGAATGACCACCGGCGCAGACGACTACCGAACGGCCTGACATCAGGCCGCGGCTGGTGGTCACCAGGTAGTTGGCTCCATCCCTGCGGATATCGGTGACGTCGGTCGCGTAGAGCTGGTTGACTTGCTTGTCTCCGAAGCGCTCGTTGTCGCGGTCCATGCGCACGCACTGACCCGAGAACGATTCCGACAGCGCCTGAAAATCCACCCCGCAGTAGTCGTCAGAGGTCCCGGTGGCAACGATCTCGTCCTTGCGCCAGCTTCCGTTCACCAGGGCCACATTCGGTTCGATGTCGGCGATATCCTGGCGCTCCAGTAGTTGCATGCGCGGATAGGCGTCCTTGAAGGTCTCGTAGCGCTGACGGATGTAGCCGCACTCGCGGGCACCGACGCCGAGCACCATCTTGGGCATGCGCTGTATGATTTGATCGCGTTCGCGCCCGCGCAGATTGCTGGCGTAGTTGATCACCATTGATGCGGTACGCTTGACCTCGAGCGCCTTGTCCAGCGAGTAATTTGTCTCGATGTCACCGCAGTGGATTGTCTGGCTGTTGTTGTTGGCGTGGGAATTCGCCTGCGCGGGGCGATCGTTTTTCTCGACCAACAACAAACGCTTCAGGTCGGTGAAGCGGGCCAGTTCGTAGAGCAGCGCCGTGCCACTCACTCCGCCGCCGACGACGATGCAGTCATAACGTGTTGAGGCTGTCATGGTCCTGATACTCCTCGGGCCGATGCCCCTTAAGATTGGTACAGCACTGGCGGCGACTTCTGTGTTCCCGCGCACGTCTCGGGGTGCGCCGCGCTCGAAAATACTTCCATCGAAGCTCCGAAGCGCCTGTTTCGCGCGATTTGTGCACCGCAGCATTGCCTCAAACCGTAAACCAGTACAACCCCAACAGAAAGACAATAATTTCGCTTTATTGTATTGGTTTTTCGAATTAGCCCTCTTGGTGATGATCAGAATACGGCTAATGGTAAACCTCAATACCTCCCGAGATCTCATGTGCCGAGGGCTTTGTGCGCGGGACCCTGTGATCGAAACGCTCAGGCACAGACTTTGGTAACCTGACGACTTGCGCTCCAAGCAGTGCCCAAGCCCCAACCAGCCTGGCGTCGGCCCTTCTGGCGCTTCAGCGCATGCGAGCCCCGCCGATGCACGGATTGGAAGCACCTCGGCAGCGAGCGACTCGACCCAGTGACTCGACTCGAAGCCGTCGCGCCCAAGGTTGTCGACCGCGCCTCGAGCGTATTTCCAGGAATCCAAGCAGTGACCGACTACAAGCACACCCTGAACCTGCCAAAAACGGGCTTCCCGATGAAAGCCAATCTGGCGCAACGCGAGCCGGAAATGCTCAAGCGTTGGGAGGCTGCGAACATCTACGGCCAAATTCGCGCCGCCCGAAGCGACGCCGAAGCGGGCACTTTTATCATCCACGACGGCCCGCCCTACGCGAACGGGGACATTCACATCGGTCACGCCGTCAATAAGGTGCTGAAAGACATCATCGTCAAGTCACGCACCCTCGATGGCATGGACGCACCCTATGTGCCGGGTTGGGACTGCCACGGATTGCCGATCGAGTTGCAAGTCGAGAAAAAGAAGGGCAAACCGGGACAGAAGATCTCGGCGGCCCAGTTCCGCGCGGCTTGCCGCGACTATGCGGCGCGTCAGGTGGACGGCCAGCGGCGCGACTTCAAACGCCTGGGTGTCTTCGGTGACTGGGGGCAGCCGTACCTCACGATGGATTTCGGCTTCGAGGCGAATATCGTCCGCGCCCTTGGCCGCATCATCGAACAGGGTCACGTGCAAAAGGGCGCCAAACCCGTGCATTGGTGCATCGACTGCGGCTCGGCCTTGGCCGAGGCGGAGGTCGAGTATGCCGACAAGGAGTCCATGGCCATCGACGTGCGCTTCGCGGTGCTCGATGAGGAGGTACTGTTCGCACGCTGCCATTCCGTCCCCGATGGGCATGGAGAAGGGCCCATGTCAGTCGTCATCTGGACCACGACGCCTTGGACACTGCCCGCCAACCAGGCGGTCGCGCTGAATCCGGAGCTGGAATACGCGCTGGTGCAGACGGACGGCCCGCACGGCAAGGAGCGACTGCTGGTGGCCGAGGGTCTGCTCAAGGACACCATGGACCGCTGGGACATCGAGCGGCATCGCGTCATCGCCTACGGCCGCGGGGACGCCTTCGAGGGACTCAAGCTCCAGCATCCGTTTTACGACCGCGAGGTTCCCATCATCGTCGGCGAGCACGTTACGCTCGAGGCCGGTACCGGAGCCGTGCACACG